>NZ_MODX01000047.1:0-10365 GCF_001866125.1 Acinetobacter sp. LCT-H3
CAAACCCGGTACGGTTCAGTAAGATATTCAGGATCCAAGTTATAGAACCTCGGGTTTATGTAAGAATACTTATCGGATGAGTTTTTTTGTAGCATTGACTGGCCAAATACAGACCGATTTTCTTGAAAATCTTTTATAGGGAAGATAATTTAATGGCAAATGATAAAAAGAGCATAGCAATGGTCAACTGCGGTAATCCCCCCTACAATAAAATCCAAGAAGACATAAACAATATGAAACCAACTACGATGAAATGGATCGGCAATAATATTGAGTTAAATGACATGCAGGGTGTCCATACTTTCTTATTAAGTTTAGAAGAAGAAGGTGGTGTTGATTAATCGCAGTATGTCATGAGTCTTATACAGGACATCGCCCAGTACATAAGGTTAAGTTTGAAAAGAATTAGCACCTCCTCTGAGAGATTTTTCTTTACCAGCCTTGTTTTTGTAACATCTAGTAATTTTTTTGTAACCTTATTGTTATCTATTGTTAACTTTGTTTATTATATAAAAGATAAAAGGTGGAGAATTTAAGATGCTCACTAAGGTCGAAGCCATTGTGATTTTACTAATGGTAATTGCATTAATACTCATTATTTATAAAATGGGACAAGGACTTAATTGGACTTTATAAACGCTTTCTCAGTTTAAAAAAAGTCCTCAATTGATGGCATTAATTTATTTATCAGAAGTTTCAGAATTTTGATTTTATACTTGGCTGACTAAAGATGAATAATATCTATATTGGTGATATTGTTTACCTAGTTTACGGTAGTCATCCAATGATGGTTGAAAAATTGCAGGATAATTTAGCTACTTGTATATGGTTCAGTGATAAAAAACATTTTTTCCGTGAGAATTTTCCCTTAAATATCTTAATAAAAAAAACCTAATTCAACAAAATATACCTGGGCGAATTCAAAGCTCATAGTGTACAGGTCATTTCGACCATGGCATGTGTTACTGATCTGAACAATGAATCACTGGTAGAATTTGCTGCTGAGGAACATGGATTTAAAGAGCTACTTAGTGAAGTCATGAAAATGAATTACGGTGCATTTCAAAACTATGTTATCGCTTGAACTGAGGATCAGAAAGCTTGTTTGAATTGATGTATTTCATCCGCAGATTATGCGCGAATGCTAAGAAATCTGGAGTTCGAATATTAACCAAAAAGAAGATCATTTTTTGATTTATGCGAGAGATCTATTTTATTTTTATATTTATACGGCTAAACTTGCCTCCAATTTAATACTGGTATGTACCACTTAATTTTAGGGCGTGTCTTCAATATTAAATGTATTTAAAAATACTGTTTGCATGTTCGCCTAAACAATGATTTTCCATTATTACATAATGATCTGGCCCAGGAATATTGATAATGACCACAATGACTGATGATTTAGGTCATGGTATGGGCAATGCCTGGGAAAATAAAGACTGGGCACATATTTCTGATCCAGAATTACAAAGTCTGCAGCAGCATTATTCCTGTTTACAAGGTCATATTCAGATTTTGTGGTGTAGTCCCCGGCCATTTTCATCTGCGGCGCTGGTCAAGGTGGAGCAGGATTTTGTGAGCAGGGATGAAGCAGTCGCGCATCAGTATTTGATCAAGCGCAGTCATTGTTCATTTCGTCGTGCCCAGGATATTTTACAGGAGCATGCCGTTCTTCAGCATTTAGCCAGCAAAGAAATTCCTGTTGCAGCATTGATTAGGTCAAATCAAGATCTGACTGCTTTAGAGCTGGGTGACTGGACCTATGAAGTCTATGCAAAAGCAGCCGGTTTAGATCTGTATGCAGATCAGCAATCCTGGAAACCTTTTTTCTATGCTGAACATGCCGCCAAGGCAGGGGCTTTACTGGCCAGACTACATCTGGCGATGCAGGATTTTCCCGAACAGCAGGGCAGATCAGCATCTTATTTGGTTTCCAATCAGCAGCTTTTAGACAGTGAAAATATCATTACAGCCATTCAACAGCGCATTGCAAACAGTTCAGAATTAAGCCGTTATTTTGCCGATAAAAATTTAGATCCTTACTTTTTAGATCGAATCTTACAGGTTCACCAGCGTATTCAGCCTGTATTGCAACAGGCAAGCAAAATTTGGACCCATAACGATTTACACGCTTCTAATCTGTTTTGGTCAGCGCCGGATGCCAAAGCTGAAATTACTGCCGTAATTGATTTTGGTTTATCTGACCGAAACTCTGCACTTTATGATCTGGCTGTGACGATTGAACGTAATTTCATTGATTGGTTGGAATTAGAGCAGAGCCCACATATTCAGATTGATGAAGCTGGTTTAACTGCCTTTCTACATGCTTATTTTTCTGAAGTACATCCACAAGAAGATTTTAGTATTTTGCCAGAACTACTGAAAATCGTGCATTTGGATTTCGCTTTTTCAGAGCTTGAGTATTTTGTTGGGATTACTCAAAACCAGCAACATGCAGATGCTGCTTATTACGACTGGATTATCGGTCATGTGGACTGGTTCTTTGGCGAACAAGGTCAACAATTTACCCAGACCTTAACCCGGCTCATTCAAGATGAATTGCAATCTTCTCAATGCTCTCTCTAAACCCAGCATCATCACCCACTTCACAGACATAAGGTTTCGTATGAACACTCGTCAACTCAAACAGAATGTATTAATCCGATCTTTAAATATGATCATTCTGTCGCAGCTGTGTTTAGTCCCGCTGACTTATGCTGAAGACGATGTTCAAAAGCTTGACACGATTGTTATCACAGCCGATCAAAGCATTCCTTACTCGAGTGCTAAAGTGAATGTTGAGGGATTTGCTACGGACAGTCTGCAAAAAATACCTGCATCGGTCTCTATTTTGACTGCTGATCTCATTGCTGAACAACATGCTCGTGTGCTGAGCGATGTTATAAAAAATGATGCAGCCATCGGTGAGGGCTATGCTGCAATTGGCTATTATCCAAACTTTGTCTCGCGTGGCTTTGCACTCGATTTGGCATCTAGCTACCTCATTAATGGCAATGTGATTCGTGGTGAACAAAACGTCGCACTTGAAAATAAAGAACGTGTGGAAATTTTAAAAGGCATGTCCGCGATTCAAAGTGGGATGTCGACCCCGGGTGGGGTTGTGAATTATGTCACCAAGCGACCGAAAGATATTCAGGCACTGACATTCTCGGCCGATCAACACGGCCAGTTTTCAGTGGCAACTGATCTCGGTGGTTTTTTGGGTGATGAGCAACAATTCGGATATCGCATTAATCTGGTGAATGAACAGATGGAGTCTTATGTCGATCATGTGGATGGTGAACGCTATTTAGCGGCATTGGCCTTAGATTGGAAAACATCTGAGCAATCTAAATTGGAATTTGATCTTGAAGCACAGCGTTCAGAACAACGATCAGTGCCAGGTTATCAATTACTCGATGGCAAAGTCCCAGAAAATGTGAAATGGGAGCGTTTACTTGGTTATCAGACTTGGGGTAAACCGGTCACGATCGATAGTCTGAATAGCAGTTTAAAATATAGCTATTCATTGAATGATGACTGGAACTTGGGACTCGTTGCAGCACACAGTAAATCCAGAGTTGATGACTATTCAAGCTTTGCTTATGGTTATTATCGGGAAGGCTGTCTGGAAGAGTATTCCTGTAACACGTTTGGTAAAGCTGGCGAGTATGATATTTACGATTATCAGAATCCAGATGAAACCTTTAAAACCAACCAATTTAAAGTCAAACTAGATGGGGTGATTGATACCAATTGGGCGCAACATTATCTACATTTTGATATTACACAAACCAATAAATCGCGAGATCGTTTTGCTGGTGTCAATGAATGGAAATGGATTGGTGTAGGTAATATTTATACAGAAACCATAGATTTTTCCCCAGTAACAGCGAATGCTGGACCAAAATATCAAGTACTTAAAAGTAAACAAACTGCATTTACAGCATTAGACCGTATTGAATGGAATAAACAGTGGTCTACTTTGATTGGCGGAAAATGGATTGAGCTTGATGAGCAAGCTTATGGTGAAGGTCAGGTAAAAGTACGCGATACCGATTTAGGCAAATTTTTACCGCAATTTGCGATCAGCTATAGCCCCTTGGAATCGACTACCGTCTATGCCTCGTATGCTAAAGGCCTGTCAGATGGAAAAACAGCGCCTTGGTTTGCAGAGAATGCGGCTGAAACTCTAGCACCGATCTATTCAGAGCAATATGAAATTGGCCTAAAACAACAGATCAAGCAGTTTTTATTGACTGCCTCGCTATTTGATTTACGCCAAGACAACCAATATAGCAAGCCGATTTCAGGACTTCGCTATTTTATTGCGGAAGGCGAACAGCATAGTCAGGGCCTGGAATTAGGACTGAATGGTGCATTAACCGACCATCTGGCCTTAACTTCATCTTTTGCCTTGACTAAAGCCCGTTTAGAAAATGTAGAAGCGGTTGAATATGGTAATCATCAGGCGCAAAACGTGCCAAAAGCTCGTTTCGCAACACATCTTCGCTATAACGTACCGAGCATTGCAGGTTTCACTGTTCTGGCAGGTGGTCAATACAGTTCCAGCAAATATGCCAACAAAGAGGGTGCTGCGAAAGTTGCAGGTTATAGTGTGGTTGATTTAGGCGCTGCTTATCAATTTAAGCTAAATACGACCGATGCATTGCTGCGCTTGAATATTAATAATCTGTTCAACAAGAAATACTGGCGTGATGCAGGTGAATTTTTGGGTGACGATTATTTATTCTTGGGTTCGCCGCGTACAGCAACCTTGTCATTCAATCTGAACTTCTAAATTGGCTGCTTAATCAGGTTATATTGTTATGGAAAATATAGAAATTGCAGCGTTCATTTTAAACATTTTAGGTGTCTGGTTGACCTCCAAACAATATAAAGTCTGCTGGTTGGTGAATATTGTCGCTGTATTTTTATATATGATTATTTTTTATCGTGTCAATTTATTTGCAGACGCAGCATTACAAGCCGTATTTATCTTGATGCAACTGTATGGCTGGTATAGCTGGTCGAAGAAAAATTATGACCAGGCTATCACCGTGCAGATTGGCTATTTGAATAAAAAAATCTGGGTATATAGCCTGATTGTGGGTATTGTCGCCGGTCTGGTGATTGGCGCCTTATTTGCTCATTTCACCACAGCATCACTCCCTTGGTTGGACTCCATGTTAGCCTCTTTTAGCTTGGTGGCAAGTTATTGGGCGGCAAAAAAATATATTGAAAGCTGGGGCTTGTGGTGTGTTCTAGATGTGATTTATGTCGGTATGTACACCCATAAATCATTGTATTTAACAGCCGTACTCTATTTTCTCTTTATTCTTCTTGCACTGAATGGCTGGAGAATGTGGCGAAATCTTTATAGAGTGAAATTATCTTGAAATGACACTATTGCAAATAGAAATTTGAGGTGATGCTCTTTCCTTTAAAAAAAGTGTTTATAGACTAAAAACTTTATTTGAATTGGCCGCAGCTTGAAGATGTTGCTGATATTTTGTGAAAGCTAGCTACCATACATTCACAGCGAACCGAAGTTCGCTTTGAATGTATTTCACTTCTTAAAAGAACCCGGCTGGTTTGGTCGAATAGCTCACTAACAGATTTTTGGTTTGTTGATAATGATCCAGCATCATTCTGTGATTCTCACGACCAATGCCGGATTTTTTATAGCCACCGAAAGCCGCATGCGCAGGGTAGATGTGATAACAGTTGGTCCAGACCCGACCGGCCTGAATGGCACGGCCAGCACGGTAGGAAGTATGCGCTGAGCGTGACCAGACCCCGGCACCGAGTCCGTAAATCGTATCGTTGGCGATCTTGATCGCATCATCAAAGTCTTTAAAGGTGGTCACAGCCAATACAGGCCCGAAGATTTCATCCTGGAAGGTCTTCATGTCATTGGTGCCTTTAAAGATGGTCGGTTCAATATAGAAACCTTGACCCACTTCATGACGTGCTTCACCGCCGGTGAGGATTTGTGCGCCTTCTTCACGGCCAGTGGCAATACAGCCCAGAATCTTGTTCTGCTGTTCCTGTGAGGCTTGCGCGCCAATCATGGTGTCGGTATCCAGTGGATGACCGGTTTTAATGCGTTGCACCCGTTCTACTGCACGCGCCAGAAATTCATCGGCAATACTTTCCTGCACCAGGGCACGGGAAGGGCAGGTACAGATTTCACCCTGATTCAGGGCAAACATGGCAAAGCCTTCCAGCGCTTTATCCAGATAGTCATCTTCCTGATCCATAATGTCGGCAAAGAACAGATTCGGTGATTTACCGCCAAGTTCCAGAGTCACCGGAATAATATTTTCAGTCGCATATTGCATGATCATCTGACCCACTGCGGTTGAACCGGTAAAGGCAATCTTGGCAATACGAGGATTGGTCGCCAGTGGACGGCCGACTTCGACCCCGTAGCCATTGACGATATTTAATACGCCCGGCGGCAAAATGTCCTGAATCAGTTCAGCCAGCACCAGAATACTGACCGGAGTCTGTTCCGCAGGTTTCAGCACGATACAGTTACCCGCAGCCAGGGCAGGTGCCAGTTTCCAGGCAGCCATCAGAATCGGGAAGTTCCAGGGAATGATTTGTCCGACTACACCCAACGGTTCATGAAAATGGTAGGCAATGGTATCTTCATCAATTTCGGAAATGCCGCCTTCCTGCGCACGAATACAGCCGGCAAAATAACGGAAATGGTCAATAGCCAGCGGAATATCGGCAGCCAGCGTTTCACGGATCGGTTTGCCGTTATCCCAGGTTTCTGCCACTGCCAGCAGTTCCAGATTTTGTTCCAGACGATCGGCAATTTTCAACAGAATATTGGAGCGGGTGGTCGGCGATGCTCTGTTCCATTGTTCTTTGGCTTTGTGCGCTGCATCCAGGGCCAATTCAATGTCTTCTACAGAAGAACGCGGAACCTTGGTAAAGACTTTGCCATCTACCGGAGAGATGTTGTCAAAGTATTCACCTTTGACCGGAGCGACCCATTCGCCGCCAATAAAATTCTCGTATTGTGCTTTAAAATGAACTTTTGAATCAGGTTGATTAGGATCGACGTAACGCATATTTATTTCCTTTGCTTATTTTCGTATGGCAAAACCGCTTCTACAGCTTTGGTATAAGGTACTTCTGCATCTTATTTGATTAATATAACTGGTATAAGGTTGGAAAAAGGTTGGAGCTAGCATGTTCACGATATTTTCATCCATTTTAAAAAAATAACGATTACAGCGGATGTAAATCATGAATTGTTGTGAGAATAAGGAATGATGACAAAACAAGATTTGATGGAAAAAAGGCACAATACTGATCAGCTTCGGCAAAACAGCAGTTTGTCTCCCTTACTTGCAGAACAGCTGGGACAGAGTATTGCCAGCTCCTGGCAACGTTCATCCTCGGCTGAAATCCCGAAGAATCGTTTAGCAGCACCGCTGACGGATTTAAAAAAGACCACTTCTTCCTCAACTTTAGCCCAAGCCCTGCAACATTGTGCTCAGGATTTAAAACATATTGCCGAGCAATCTTCTATGGTGCTGGCGGTCGGAGATATCGGCAGCACCATCATTTGGGCAGCTTCTAGCCCACAAATGCAAAGTGCCGCAGAAAGTGTACATTTTATTGAAGGTGGGCAATGGCGCGAAGAGCTAGTCGGAACCAATGCATTGGCATTATCCTTAAAAACTCAACAATCCAGCTGTGTCTTTTCCAGTGAACATTACATGTCCTCCATTCATGATTGGGTTTGTTACGCTGCCCCGATTATTGATCCCTATTCAAAACAGGTCTTAGGTGTCATTGATCTGTCGACTACCTGGCCAAAGCATAACAGTTTAGCACTACTAGCTGCGGAGCGCTGTGCTACGATTATCCAGTCGGCTCTACTAGAATGCCAGAAGCAGCGCCTGTTTATTCGGGCTTTTTCAGTACCTCAAGTGCTGTTTAATGGCAAGATGCTGGTTCTGACTCCTCGACAGATTGAAATTCTGACCCTTCTAGCCTTATGTCCGCAGGGTCTGAGTCTAGATACCTTGCATCAAGCCTTATATGGCGAGCGCAAGGTCAGTATGGGTACTTTAAAAGCAGAAATGTCACAGTTACGCGATGTATTAGGTGGTATGCTGGGGTCCAGACCCTATCGTTTATTGGCGCATGTAGAGGCTGATTTTTTAATGACAGAGCAATCTTTAGATGCTGGGTATATCGATTCAGCCTTGAAGTTATGTACCGGCGTATTTCTGGCTAGAACAGAAAGTCCATTTCTATGCGCTTGGAGAGATTGTCTGGAATCACGCCTGAGCGATGCCATTTTCAAGGCTAATGAAACCGATGTCTTGCTGAAACATGTGGCACATTTTCCTGAAGCGATTGATGCTGTAGAACGCCTGATTGAACTGATGCCCAAAAACCATCCCGTTCATCAGACTCTGTTAAAATATAAAAATCTTTAAAGCTGATGTAACTGTCGGTACAAAGCTAAACAGTTAAAATAGGAATATTCTGGAATATTAAGTATTATCCTTGCTTACTGTGAGTTTACTTATTAATTTAGACTGAACCTGATCCTAAAATTTTTATCAGTGGCTACCCAGTTTGCTGTTTGCCTAGATGCTTGATATCAGCTACGATCATCTTCATGTCATTTGAAGGACGTACAGTTTATTCCTCAGAGATTAAATATGATATTAAGATCATACGATGGGAAATTTTTTCTGGCTGGAACGAAGTAGAAGAAATTAGGATATTTTTATGCTCTAGGATAAACATGGATATTTTTAGGCTAGGGGACTTATAAAATAATTCCCCTCTATTTTTTATCCTATTATGAAGGTAAAAGCGGTAGCCAAAAGCAATGAATTGCTATTGGCATACTTCTTCAGTAGGCGAAATAAGGCCTGTTAAAGTGTAAGTCAGATGATTGAAAATAAGACTTACAAGGAGGTATTACATTGCCGCTTTAAAAATATCCACGACTTGAGCATGACTGGCCTTACGTGGATTGGTTAACATGCAGGCATCTTTTTGCGCATTTTCTGCCATAGTGGCGAGGTCAGCTTCTTTTACATTCAATTCCGCTAAACCTGATGGAATGCCAATTGACGATGAAAGCTGCCGAATGGCGTTAATCGCTTCATAAGCTGCCTCAGTTACAGTTAAACCTTCTATATTCACCCCCATCAATTGGGCAATTTTGGCATAACGCTCCGGACAGGCAATCAGGTTAAACTCACAGACATGTGGGAGCAAAATCGCATTACAGACCCCGTGTGGCAAGTTATAGAAACCACCAAGCTGATGCGCCATCGCATGCACATAACCTAAAGAGGCATTATTAAAAGCCATGCCTGCAAGATACTGGGCATAGCTCATGGCATCCCGTGCTTCCAGATTATCCCCATTCGCCACTGCGGGACTGAGCCATTCACTGATCATGGTGATCGCCTTTTCTGCACAGGCATCAGTGATGGGATTGGCGGCCGTAGATACATAGGCCTCGACCGCATGTGTCAGAGCATCCATCCCTGTTGCCGCAGTCAGGCCTGCAGGTTTGGCTAACATCAGTTTAGGGTCATCAATCGCAATGAGTGGGGTACAACGCCAATCTACAATCGCCATTTTCACATGGGTATCGGTATTGGTAATGATACAGAAACGTGTCATCTCCGAAGCTGTCCCTGCCGTGGTATTGATTGCAATCAGTGGTGTCATCGGAACGGTACTTTTATCAATCCCTTCATAATCACGGATATGTCCGCCACCTGCAGTGACCAGACCGATGCCTTTGGCACAGTCATGTGATGAGCCCCCACCTAACGATACAATAAAATCACAGGCATTTTCATTATAAGCTTCAACTCCATGATGCACGTTAATATCAGTTGGATTGGGCTCCGCACCTGGGAAAATATAACTGTCAACACCTGCCTCTTTCAAATAATCTGCAATATCATCTGCAACACCAAATTTAAACAGGCCAGCATCAGTTACAATCAGTGCTTTCTTGGCGCCTAAATTTTGTGCTTTGATCCCGATTTCTTTAGCACAGCCCGGACCAAAAAGTGAAACACAGGGAATATAAAAACCGTTAGTTTGATCTGAAATATTTTTAAAAGCCATGGTGTTATTCCTTCTACCATTCATTGATTATTTTATCGGTGACCCTCACCGTAATATGAGTATTGAATGAAGTTAAAAAGAATCCTACCTACCAAATACCTACCAATTTAAATTTTTGATTCTAGCCAAAATAATGCATTTGAGGTATTTAAAAGCAGATTGGCAAGGTTTAGCAGATACTAGATCTCTTTCATAAATCAANACTAGATCTCTTTCATAAATCAA
>NZ_MODX01000048.1:0-9736 GCF_001866125.1 Acinetobacter sp. LCT-H3
ACAGGGGGTGTTTTTTTATGTTTGAGAAAAATAGGTGGGTTTAAAGTATTTGATAGGCTTGGTTTAGTTTCAGCTATCGTATATAAATTATTAAAACTTAAAAAATTATAAAAAGGGATAAGTGTGTTTGATGTATTTGCACAACTTTGTGGTGGAATAGGTTTATTCCTGCTCGGCATGACCTTGATGACCGACGGCCTGAAGGATATTGCAGGTGAATCTCTGAGACAATGGTTAGGTAGATTTACGGGTTCTCCTTTAAAAGCGATGAGCTCAGGTATTATCTTTACCTTGATTGTGCAGTCTTCAACAGCGACAACACTTGCTACTATTGGTTTTGTAAGTGCAGGAATACTAACTTTTGCTCAATCTGTTGGCGTGATTATCGGTGCAAATATTGGTACCACTAGTACTGGCTGGATGGTAGCACTGCTTGGTGTCAAATTCTCGATTGGAAAATTCGCTTTACCCTTAATTGCAGCGGGCGCATTACTCAAGATCTTAGCTCAGGGTCGGCTGGCTTTGACTGGGCTTGTAATTGCGGGATTTGGTCTGATTTTCTTTGGAATTGAGTTATTGCAGGTGGCAATGTCTAGCCTGGCAAATCGTATAGATCTTTCTATATTTAGCACCCAAAACTTTTTCTCAAAATTATTATTAGTCTTGATTGGCTTGGTGATGACGGTAATTTTACAATCATCTAGTGCCGCAATTACGACGACAATTACTGCATTGGCAAGCCAGATTATTCAGCTAGAACAGGCACTTTTGTTGGTTATTGGTCAAAATATTGGAACTGTAGCTACGGCAGTCTTGGCGGCAATTGGGGCGAATAGCAATGCACAAAGAACGGCTGCAGTACATGTGATTTTTAATCTGAGCAGTGCAACTTTTGCCTTCCTGGTCTTAATTCCACTTTTTCTCTGGTTATCCCACCAAGGTCACTTGCTGGCTTCTTGGGATTCTGTAGTAATTGTTGCAGCTTTTCATACGGCATTTAGTTTATGTGGGGCTGTATTATTAATGCCTTTCATCGAACAGTTTAAGCATTTTTTGACTTGGCTCATTCCTACTGATGAGGACAGTTTAATTCAGTCTCTGGATGAGTCGAGTCTTTCAGTACCCGCAGTTGCAGTTGCGAATGCTGAACATGTCATTGATCAGATAGTATGGCAACAATATGGCTGGTTTATTGCGGCATTTAAAGATGGACAGCTGGTTGCAGCCAATCAACTCAAACAACAAGATGAACTCATTGCAAAGCTTAAACAATATTTGGCTCAAATTACCGTGTCTCAAAATACCGAAGAGCAAGCACGTTTATTGGCCTTACTCAGGAAAGTGGTCTATCTCAATGTATTCCGCAGTGATCTTGAACAATTATCCTATAGTTTAGATATACGAACTCAACCTGCTTTATATCAAGTTTTATTGGATTTTGTTGAAATTTTTGATAATTATTGGAAGGAAACTGCAGATTTAAAGGATTATGATAAAATTTGCATGTTACGAAATGAACTGATTCTGCTGGAACAATGGGCGAAACAACATCATGCTGAACTTCGTGAAAAGATTAATCAGTATGCTTCTAGCAATCAATTGAGTGCTGCCAGAACCTTGGAATTACTTGCAGCACATCGCTGGCTGGATCGATTAATTTCCCATAGCCAGCGCTTTGTAAATGTATTAAGTGAAAATGAACTCAATGCTGATCAGCTAACTGACGACGCGCATGCTTGAGTGCAGTACGTAAGCCCTCTTCTAGAGTCGGATGATAGAATGGTTTTTCTAGGATCTGATCAATTGTCACTCCTTCACCAATTAACCAGGCAAGAAGATGACCTAGATGTTCTGCCTGTGCACCAAATAGTTCTGCACCCAAAAGTTTACGCGTAGATCTGTCTACATATATTTCAGCACCACCCATATTTGTAGCTTCCACCCGCGCTCGGCCCTGTCTTTCATAAGAAACAAAACCTGTAACGAAATCAGTTTTTGCTTTTTGTAATTGCTGATAATTTTTTCCAATAATAGCCATTTCAGGCTGACTGAACACAATCGCCAAAGGGGTAAGTTTTGGAATTGCTTGTACATCTGGATAATTTAGGCAATTTTTAACGATTTTTTTACCTGCATATGCAGCTTCATGCTGAATTGGAGCATCAGGAGCTGCATCACCAATAATAAAAATTGGATAGTTAGCTAACTGTTTTGTAGAAAGATCAATTGGAAGATTTTTGATGTCTGTATATGAGGGATCAATTTTTTTCAGGTCGAGTTGATCAAGGTTGCTGCTTCTTCCAGTTGCAGTTAATACATAGTCAACCTCTAAATTTTCTGGTTGATCATTTTGCTTAAATTTTATCTGGACTTGATCACCTTGTCGGATCATTTCATCAGGAACAGTTTTAAATTTAATCTCAAGTTCTGAACTGAGTTGCTGTTGAGCAAGTTCCTGAAGCACTGGACTTGTAAGAGAACCGACTTTTTGACTACGGGCAAATACAGTGGTCTTGACTCCTAAGCGTTGCATGGCTTGTGCAAGCTCAATGGCAATCACTCCGCTACCAATCACTGCCAGTGACTCAGGTAGGGTAGGAAGCTCAAACACCTCATCAGAGCTAAGAAGTCGCTCACCGAGTACTTCTTTTTGTTTTGAATCGATATTTGGTCGTGAGCCTACAGCTAAAATAAAACTTTTAGCTTGATAATATTGTCCATCTACTTCTATTGTTTGGGCATCTACAAATTTGGCATGACCTGAAATTTTATGTTTTGGATTCCATTGATTGACTTCTTTAAGGGTGGCTTGAGTAAAGAAATCACGTAATTCACGAACACGTGACATGACATTGTTCGGGGTAACTTCACTATCAATATTTAAAGCTAAATCATGTGCATGCTGAATCAGGTGCATACGATTGGCTGAAGCAATTAAAACTTTACTTGGCATACATCCGACGCGTGCACAGGTCGTATCCCAAGGGCCAGCATTAATGATCAGAATATTATCCGTATGTTTGATTGCTTCTTTATAGGCAGTGATACCTGCAGTGCCTGCACCGATAATGATGAGGTCGTACATTAATTGCTCTTATTGAAATCAATTTATGAATATAAGCTAGCATAAAAAACATTTAGCTTACCTTTATTTACATAAATGCTTAACTATGATTACATATCGCATAATGAATAAAGATTGATAACAAACTCTATAATAGAGGGTCTTGGGGATTTAAATGATTAGTAAACAATTAGGTATTAAATTATCTGCTCTTACTTTGGCACTAATGTTAGCAGGCTGCGGGGGCGGTGGAAGTGATGGTTACTATAATAATGATGGCTCTAGTTCTGGAAATATTACTACGAACCCTAGCACAGGTGAAGAAGTAAAATCTGTTAATATTAGTACTATACAATTGATTGATCGAAATGGTAACTTGACTCAGGCAATCGCTGCAGAAGGTGTGAGCGCTCAAGTCAAAGTAACTGATCAGTCGGGTAAAGGAATTAGTGGTGCATTAGTTACATTTACAGTGACTGGTGGTGTTGTTTTAGGTAGTTCCAATGGTGCTGTTTTAACAAATACAAATGGTGAAGCGAGTATCTCAGTTAAACCTGAAAACTTAAATACCAATGGTGCCTATCAAATTTCTGCAGTTGCAGATTTTGATGGTACCGAAGCATCAACACCAGCACTTAATTTCTCACTTCAAGCAACCAATATTATTTTAGTCGATTTAACGGCAGCTAGTACTCAATTAGAATCTGGTGGTTCAACAAATATCACGTTAAAAACGCAAGATGCAAATACAAAAGTCAATCAGAATAATGTCAATGTCGAATTCACTGCACCATGTGGTAAATTTGAACCTGCTACAGTTGTTTCATCAAATCAAGGAAATGTTACGACAACTTATAAAGCGATTGGTACAGATGGAAAGCTTTGTACAGGAACACAAAAAATTTCGGCAACAGGTTTAAATATCCCAGAAGTTGGAATTGATGTCAGTATTAAGGCACTTGAAGCTAATTCACTAGTATATACATCTAATAAAGTTAATTTGGGGATTAGAAAAAGTGGCTCAGCATCATCTGGTCAAATTGAATTTACTTTGTATGCAAATGGTGTACCTATAGCAGATCAAGATGTTTTGATTGAGAAAGTACAAGCACCAGAAGATTTATCGTTCGTATCATTTGGAAATCAAAATAACAAAACTATAAAAAGTGATTCAAATGGTAAAGTGATTGTGAATCTTTATCCAGGAGATAAACCTGGGCCTGTAGAGATAAGAGCAACTTTAGTTTCAGACAAAAATGTTTCGGCTGTATCTAAAAATGTATCTGTATCCATTGGTCGAGTAACTCAAGATGGATTAAGTTTATCAGTATCTAAAAATTCATTACAGAATGTAATTGATGGTGACACTGCAACTATTACAGCGAGAATGGTTGATCGTACACGGAACCCTGTTCCAGATGGTACAGTAATTAGCTTTGTTTCTGAGGGAGGGAAGGTTGAACCTAATTGTTCAACAGTCCAAGGAGTATGTTCTGTAACTCTAACAACACAAGAACCTCGTCCTTTAGATAATCGTGTGACTGTATTGGCTTATGTTGAGGGTGATAAAAGCTTTACAGATTTAGATGGCGATAATCTTTATACTAAAGGCGTAGATCGACTTCTTAGTAATATTGGTAGCTTTTTCCGTGACGATAACGAGGATAATCAATATAACAAAGATTATGGTATTGGTGAATTTCTTTATAATCGTGCGGTATTAGGAAACAAAGCGACCTGTGCTCCATCTACAATTAGACAGCCGAATATCGCAGACACATGTGACGATAATTTAGATACGGTCATCCGTCAGCAATTATTATTTGCATTTGCTGAAAATACACCAACCTTTACTAATGTAAAGGCAAGTGGAAGTTTATTGTCTTTTAATATGTATGGAAATAGCGCTCAAAGTGTGCCTATGCCAACAGGTACCACAATAAGTGTTACGCCTGAGGATAATACAAAAGCTAATAATTTATCTTGTACTGCAGAGTTAGCAACAGGAAGTTCACCTGTCGCAAATGTCTTTGATCTTTTGACACCAAGCACTTTCAAAAATAGTAATCAAAGTTATTATGGCTATCGTCTAAAAGAATGTGCGGTAGGAGATACGTTGAAAGTTTCTGTTTCTTCGCCAGATAGTAAAGTATCAACAATTTATGTAGATTATCAATAGAAATTATATTTGTATAAAAAACAGCGCCTCGGCGCTGTTTTTTATGGGAACTTGTCATTAAAAATTAAAGGGACGTTCCCACACTTACACCCACCGTCGGTTTCACATTCATCGAACTACAACCAACAAAACTTAAACAAATGATCAGTAAAACTTTATTCATGAATTAATCCTTGGTCCTTCGCCTTGTAATACAAGGCAGTAGAGCGTGTACCACTACGGCAAACCATTAAAATGGGTTTAGGTAAGTCATTATAGTATTTGGAAAATTCTTCAATGTTCTGTTGTGTAATTTTTCCGCTAATCACTGGCTGATAAATTACACTGGCATGATGGCGCTCTGCGATAGTACGAAGCTGAATAACCGATACTTCATTACCCGTTTCCTGATCTGGACGATTGACAATGACAGACTTAAAACCCTGTTTCATTAATTCTTGAAACTTAATGCTATTCATTTGTCCAGCTACACTTACTGTAGGGGTTAATGGCCGGCTTAATTCTGCAGAAAAACTGAGCGTAGCAAAGCTTAGACCTAGTCCAAGTATTGCATATTTCCAGAAGAAGGGATTAGTCATCCAATAAATCCATTTGTTTTGCGATCTGGTACAGGTTATTAGAACGGTTACCAGTACGGCAGAACATCAATAAGGGTTTTGGCAGTTCGTTATAGTGATTGGCAAAAGTACGGACATCGAGTTCAGTGATCTGACCTGCAACTACAGGTTGATGCACGTAATCCAGACCTGCTGCACGAGCAGCTTCTTCAATTTGTGCACTGGTTGGCTGATCCGGACCACCTTCCATATCCGGGCGGTTATTGATAATGGATTTAAAACCTTTCTCAACTACCTGTTCGATATGTTCTGGACCAATTTGACCTGCAAAGCCTACATTTTCACTCATGATGTCACTCCATCATTTCATTTATAAAGATATGCTTTATGATAGCATTAAGCTCAAAAATGAGCAGAAAGATCTGAAATTTTTATAAACGAATACCATCATAAAATAACGCAACGGAGCGCGTATGCATGTATATACAGTTGAACCACTGTATGTCAAAAGCGGTCAAGATGTCATTGCTGCCGATTTTTATCGTCCCAAGAATATACACAAACCAGCAGTCATTTTAATGGCACATGGTCTGGCTGCCTTACGTCATTTTGAACTGGTCAAATATGCCCAACGTTTTGCAGCAGCGGGTTATGCCGTCATTTTGTTTGATTATCGCTACTGGGGTGGAAGTACCGGACGACCACGAGAACTGGTTTCAATTAAAGCCCAGCTTGAAGACTGGCGAACCATGATTGCTCACGTTAAAGCACGTAAATCCGTAGATGCTAAACGTATTGTGCTCTGGGGAACGAGTTTGAGTGGCGGATATGTACTAACACTTGCCGCAGAATCCAAAGATGTACAGGCCATTATGGTCCAAGTCCCATTTGTGGATGGTGCTGAAAGTGCCAGGTTGTATCCTTTACAGCAGCTGCCTAAAGCGCTGAAAATTTCCAGTCAAGATTATATGGGCTCTAAAGTCGGGATGACGCCACGAACTTTACCCGTCGTGGCCCAGAATGAACTCTGTTTCTTGCCAACACCCGATAGCTACGAAGGTTATCTATCAATTGTTCATCCAGACCATTACTGGAGTGGGGAAATACCAGCCCGGGTGTTCTTTAAACTGATCCGCTATCGACCGATTCAGGATGTGCGTAAAATTACAGTACCGGTTCTGTTTATCGCTGCGCAACAGGATAGCCTGATTCCGATTGAGTCTAGCCGTGAAACGGTAACCAATATCGCACCATTTGCCCAATATCATGAGTGGAATATGCGACACTTCGATATATATCATGGTGAATGGTTTGAAAAAGCAATTTCGACCCAATTAGAATTCTTACATCAATATATTGGAGTTCGTTAGATGATCATTGTATGTCCGTCATGTCAGGCCAAAAACCGTGTGCCTGAAGATAAACTCACCGCGAGTCCTGCATGTGGCCAGTGTCATCAGGGCCTGATTCCACTTGCGCCGATTGAACTGAATGAACAGAATTTTAGCCAGTTCGTGACTGGTAGTGATTTACCGATTCTGATCGATCTCTGGGCGGACTGGTGTGGTCCGTGCAAAATGATGGCTCCGCATTTTGCAACGGTAGCGCAGCAGTATCCAAATGTGGTATTTGCCAAAATTGATACGGAAGCGAACCCAAGACTCAGTGCTGCATTTAATGTTCGTAGTATTCCGACACTGGTTTTGATGAATAAAACTGATGAAATTGCTAGAATAAGTGGCGCACTCAGAGCATCACAGCTACAACAGTGGCTGGATCAGCAGCTGAATGCCAAATCTTAATACCCAGGCCTGGAGTTAACGTGTCAGATTCTCATGTACAACCAGAGGGAATTCTTTCCCTACAGACGATTGCAATGCCAGCAGATACCAACTGGAGCGGTGACGTATTCGGTGGATGGATTGTTTCACAAATGGACTTGGCCGGTGCAATTCACGCAGAACGTTTTTCTAAGGGACGTTGTGCGACAATTTCAATTAATCAGATGACTTTTCTGGTGCCAGTAAAAGTCGGTGATGTGATCAGCTGTTATACCAAGATTTTGAAGGTGGGGAATACCTCGATTCAAATGCAAATTGAAGTATGGGACAGTCACGATGATTCCCGTCCACCTGTACGTGTTACTGAAGGGGTATTTACCTTTGTTGCCGTGGATGTCAAAGGCAATAAGCGCCTGATTCCGGATGAAGCAAAACAAAAGTTCATTGATGCTCAACAAGCGAATTGATGAATGCAAAAACCAGACGAGATGTCTGGTTTTTTATTTTTGAAAAATTAAATCATAAAATCTTGATTTTAAAACTTGTCCTGATTTTAAAGCTAAAGATCAAATCCTATTAAGCTCAGAAGGGTATGGTAGTCATCATCTCTATAAATAATAAGAATGCTTTAACTCGATCCCAATTTAGTTAGTACAGATTATTAAAATATTAAGAAGCAACTCTATTTTTAAGTTGCGATTTAGCGATCCAGGCCCAGAGCATTTCACACTGAATCGGTGCTTTGCCAGATTCATCTGTTATGACGACCTGCACCAATGTTTCGCCTTTATCTGTACTTTGCATCAATTGCTGCTGTTCAGCAGTCAGAGTGGCTATAGCACGCATTGCCCCCTGGGTAGGACGTTTATAATCAATTTTGATACTTTTGATGAGGACGACTGCAGAATCAGGCACGTTCATTGCGGTGACAAATCCTGTGGCTGTTTCTGCAAGCAGTGCCATGGCACAGGCATGAACCTGACCAATATGGTTCTGCATAGCCTTATGATTGGCCATGCTGACCATGACCTGATCATGGCTCACCTGTTCATAGCGAATTCGGGCAGAACCGACCATCGGCACTACACGTCCAAAGGTTTTACTCAGCAGTGCAGTACGAATGCCTTGTGGAAGTCGTGAACTTGCTTTTACCAGTTTGGAGAGTCGATTGCTTTTGGCCATGGTTCTATTATCCGAAAATAGACTGTCTTAGTCTTTAAAGTTGTTGAACTGTAAAGGCACACCAAATTGCTGTTCTTTGAGGAACGCCATAATTTGTTGCAAAGTATCGCGTTTTTTATCGGTCACACGAATCTTGTCGCCTTGGATAGAAGACTGCGCTTTAATGCCACTTTCTTTAATGGCTTTATTAATTTTTTTTGCGGTATCTGAGTCAAGACCGTCTTTCAGTTTGATCACCTGGATATAGTTTTTACCTGAAGGTGCACCTTTTTGCGGATCGAGCGCCTGAATATCTACTTTACGTTTAAAGAAGTGATTTTCTAACATGCTATAAACTTGTTCACACTGGAAATCACTTTCAGTCTTGATTTTGATTTCTTTATTTTTTTCGTTCAGCTCGATTGAAACGTCCTGACCACGGAAGTCAAAACGGGTCGCAATTTCTTTTTGCGTGTTTTGAACTGCATGGTTTACTTCAAAAATTTCTAATTCAGAAACAATATCGAAAGAAGGCATAGTTTAGACCTTTACAAATGGAAAGAATATCTGAGATGCTAGGGATGTTTTCTTCATTTGCCAAGTGTTGTTTACATCAAAGGAGTGCGCAATGATCCGTAAACAAGAAATTACAACATTTGAGTTCCCAGAAGGTGCTGTAATCTGGGATGTACGTGATTCTAATGCTTTTGCTGAAGCACATATTAAGGGTGCGGTAAACCAGCCCATTAACGATCTTTCAGCAGATAGCCTTACTCAAGTGTCCACGGATCAGCCGATTTATATCCTGTGTGGTGGAGGTAGTAAAGCCCCTCGTGCTGCTGAAAAACTAGAGGGTTTCGACAGCTCTCGTGAATATGTCATCCTGATGGGGGGTACACGTGCTGCCCGTGATGCAGGCTTGCCGCTGGAACAGGGTGCCTGATTAAGCTTTAAAAAGAAAAAAGCGCCTTCAGGCCATTGCTGTCCCACAATT
>NZ_MODX01000049.1:0-8961 GCF_001866125.1 Acinetobacter sp. LCT-H3
GGTTTGTGCAACAAAGCCGTTGTGAATCACTCTTTGTCCATGATGTATTTTTATTTTACGACAGCACGAACAATTAATCCTTGAGTGATTTGCTCGCCCCCCTAAATTAGCTGCGTGTCATTTTTTGTTCAACTGTTGTTGGTCGCATTTCGTTATTCACCGATAAACGGTATATACAAGTTCTACCTCATTTTTCTTGATAATTGAGATAGAATCATCTCAGTCTCTTGAATGCTTTAAACTGAATGCATAGCCTAACTTTTCAACATCTCCTGTCTGCTTCAAATAGTTCCCCGCATGCCATTTTGGAAGCATTGCGCTCCCTGGATCATGCTGTATATTTATATGACAACGGTACGCCATTTATTGCCTGCTGTGCTGAACGTTATACAGTTATACAGGATGATATTATACAAACTTATCAGGCTGTTTCTTTTAATCAGTATGAAGTCGTTGCGCCAGATTTAACTATTAATTTCACGTCTAAATCAACCTCGGACTCTACAAGATTTAATGGCGGCTTTGTAGGATTCATTTCTTATGACTACGCAGCTCAGCAGCAAGTTCATTATAGACAGCGCCAGCAGCCAGCACTTTTTATTGGGCAATTCTCTACTTATTTAGAACTCAACCCTCAAGGATGGATTTTTAAAAGTAGTGATCCTCAAGCGAAACATATTTTTCAGCAGATTCAGGCTTTACTTGATCAATTCCAGGATAAGTCTGAATTTAATTTAGTTTCTCCATGTACAGCGCGTTGGAATAAATCGGCTTATCAGGAGGCTTTCAGTCAGGTTCAGGAATATATCAAAGCTGGTGATTGTTATCAGATCAACCTGACTCAAGAATTTTCAGCACAAGCTAAAGGCTCTGTGTTAGCTACAGCAGAACAATTTTGGCAGCTAACCAATGCACCTTATGCTGGTTATTTACGCGTAGGTGAGTTTGAGCTGTTAAGTTGTTCACCAGAACTGTTTATTGAGTTTCAATCTGAGCGACGGATTATTACCAAACCGATCAAAGGCACGATGCCGCGTTATATAGATCCAATATTGGATGAGCAGTCCAAACAGACCTTAAAAAATTCTGAGAAAGATCAAGTTGAAAATGTGATGATCGTGGATTTATTACGTAATGATTTAAGTGTTTATGCGGAAACTGGCTCAGTTAAAACACCAAAGCTGTTCAATATTGAAAGCTTTAATCAAGTTCATCATATGGTTAGTGAGGTACAAGCTACATTAAAAAAAGATGTAAATCCATTTAATGTTTTAATGTCCGCCCTTCCTGGCGGATCTATTACTGGTGCACCTAAAATCCGTGCCATGCAGATTATTGAAGAACTTGAAGATGCGCCACGAGGTGCATATTGTGGCTCAATGGGGTATTTTAATTTTGATGGAACTGGTTCCTGGAATATTCTGATCCGCTCAATACAGAAATACCAAAATGAGATGTCACTATGGGCTGGTGGCGGGATTACCATTTCATCAGACTGCGATGCCGAATACCAAGAATGTTTTGATAAAGTCGAAGCTATGTTGAATCTACTCAATACTTGGTACACACCTGAATAAATAAAAAAACGACTCAATTGAGTCGTTTTTTTATGAATCTCACCCCTTGATGAGCATTGCTCCGCAAGGGATAGATTCACTTAAATCAAAATCTCATTTTTCAATGTATCAATCAAACGTTGATTCTGCTCATCTGTACCAATAGTAATACGTAAGAACTGATTGATACGTGGCTTATTAAAATAGCGCACGATAATACCATGTTCACGTAATTCAGCTGCTAACTCACCTGCATCTTTGCTTGGCAATGATGCAAAAATGAAATTGGCAGCCGATGGTAAAACTTTAAATCCAAGTTCTTTTAACTGTGCTGTCAATTTCTCACGGCTCGCTATCACTTTGGCATTTTGCGCTTCAAAGTAAGCTTGGTCTTCAAAGGAAGCTACTGCTGCTGCAATGGCAAAACGATCCATTGGATAAGAGTTAAAGCTGTTTTTAACCGCTTCCAATGCTGCAATTAAATGTGGCTGCGCAATCGCAAAACCAACCCGTAGACCTGCTAATGAGCGGGACTTAGACGTCGTTTGGCATACCACCAAATTGTCGTATTTCTCAACCAACGCCACCGCTGATTCTGCACCAAAGTCGACATAGGCTTCGTCAATCACCACAACCGAATTTGGATTAGCTTGAAGCACTTCTTCAATTGCAGATAAACCCAGTGCAATACTGGTTGGTGCATTTGGATTGGTAATAATGATGCCGCC
The DNA here is from genome assembly GCF_001866125.1 of Acinetobacter sp. LCT-H3. NCBI lineage: Bacteria > Pseudomonadati > Pseudomonadota > Gammaproteobacteria > Moraxellales > Moraxellaceae > Acinetobacter > Acinetobacter sp. LCT-H3. Next base: position 2,285 of record NZ_MODX01000049.1, read on the forward strand.
ATTTGGCTGTTTATAGTCATCGACTACAATTTCAAAATCATCATTGAGTGGCAGAACTTTGGTTTTCACCCCAAAGAACTGACTATAAACTGGATAGAAACTGTAGGTAATATCTGGATAGAGCAATGGCAATTCTTGAACGAAGAATGCTTTGAAAATATGTGCTAAAACTTCATCCGAACCATTGCCGACAAAGACTTGCTCAACTGGCACACTTTGCTGTTTCGCAATCGCTTGCTTCAGTTCAGAGGCATCAGGGTCAGGATACAAACGTAAAACATCCGCACCATTTGCCAAGACATTCTGCACTGCTTCCACCACTTTTGGTGACGGTGGATATGGGTTTTCATTGGTATTTAATTTTAAAAGATTTTGGATTTTAGGCTGTTCACCTGGTGTGTACGGCTCAAGCTCACGTACTTCAGGACTCCAAAAACGCATTTGTTCTATAGTGATCTTTGACATCTTTGTTCTCTTATTAGCCCTCTCCTAACCTCTCCCGAAGGGAGAGGGATCTCCAAACTCTTACATATTGCTTTACTAGATAATTAATTCAATCATGTAATCTCCCTCTCCTGAGCAAGTTTTAAAGCACTGCTTTAAAATGAAACGCAAGTGAGAGTTAGGGAGAGGTTTTATATTTTTAATTACTGATAACGATAACGTGCAGAACGTGCATGTGCATCAAGATTTTCTTCTTGCGCCAAGATATCAGCAGTTTTCGCTAAAGTTTTCACGCCTTGTTCAGAGCACATAATCAGACTTGAACGTTTTTGGAAATCATATACGCCCAGTGGTGATGAAAAACGTGCTGTCCCTGAGGTTGGTAAGACATGATTTGGCCCTGCACAGTAGTCACCAATCGCTTCAGGGGTGTAACGACCCATGAAGATCGCACCAGCATGACGAATATCTTCAGCCATTTCTTCGGCTTCATCTAAACACAGCATCAAATGTTCTGGTGCCACTTGGTTAATGAGTTCAGCACCTTCCGCACGGTCTTTCACTAAAACTAATGCACCACGGTTCTCGATAGACGTACGTGCGATCTCAGCTTTTGGTAAAGCTTCTAAGTGTTTTTCAATCCATTCGCCGACTGCATTTAACAGAGCTTCATCAGGTGTAATGAATACTGCTTGCGCAACCGTGTCATGCTCAGCTTGTGACAATAAATCCATTGCCAGCCACTCAGCATTATTTTCACCTTCTGCATACACTAGAATTTCAGAAGGTCCGGCAATCATATCGATACCGACTTGACCAAATACCGCACGTTTTGCCGCAGCAACGAAACGGTTACCGGGGCCTGTGATTTTATCTACAGATGGAATGTTTTCTGTACCATAGGCTAATGCTGCAACCGCTTGCGCACCACCAATGGTAAATACACGGGTCACGCCTGCCAAATATGCTGCTGCAAGTACCAATGGATTCAAGTCACCATTTGGCGCAGGTACCACCATAATAATTTCAGGTACACCTGCAACATGGGCAGGTACTGCATTCATCAATACTGAAGATGGATACGATGCCAAACCGCCCGGTACATAAATACCCACACGATCAAGTGGTGTGACTTTTTGACCTAAGGTATTACCTAAAGCATCGACATAGGTCCAGCCATCTTGCTTTTGTGCTTGGTGGAATTCACGTACACGGTTGGCAGCGAGTTCTAAAGCTTCACGCACTTCAACTGTTAAACCATCAAAGGCAGCTTTCAATTGTTCTTGAGTCAGTTCCAGATCTGAAAATTGATGCGCTGGATGTCGATCGAACTGCTGAGTAAGTTTAAGAACATGAGCATCACCATGCTGACGCACATCAGCAATGATTTGATCTACGGTTTTTAAAAGTTCAGGATCACTCACTGTTTCAAAAGCTAACAAGTCAGCAAATACCTGCTTGAAGTTTTGATCTTGAGTCGATAAACGTCGCATCAATTTACCCACAAGGTTGATATGGAAAAGATTAGTTTACCTGTTTTAACAGGCTTTGTGGTTATCTATCTACTTTCTTGAGCATGAGTTTTATTGGAAATAGCATTCGGTAAAATTGATGATTTCTCTAAATTCTCTATCAAACCCTAGATATAAAAAAACCGTCCTTGCAGACGGTATTTTAGAACGATAAAAATTAAGCTTTTTTCGATTGTTCACGTGCTTCAACAGCTTGTTCAAGCTGTGCCAAAATTGGATTCAATAATGCTTGTTTACGCTTAAAGCTGGCTTTATTGACAATCAAACGTGAAGATACTTTACAAATTTCTTCCAGTGGCTCAAGACCATTGGCACGAAGTGTATTGCCTGTATCGACCACATCAACAATATAATCGCCTAGACCTACAAGTGGTGCAAGTTCCATAGAACCATAAAGCTTGATCACATCAACCTGCTCACCTAGGCTTGCATAATATTGACGGGTTAAATTCACATACTTAGTCGCAATTTTAAGACGGCCTTTCGGACGTTCCATACCAACCTTGCCTGCTGTCATCAGTTTACAGTTGGCAATTTTTAGATCTAATGGCTCATAGACATTTTGCGCGCCATGCTCCATCAACACATCTTTACCTGCCACACCGATGTCTGCTGCGCCATTTTCAACATAGGTTGGCACATCAGAAGCACGTAAAATCAGAATACGAACGTGTTTATGGGTTGTCGGGAAAATTAGCTTTCGAGACTTATCCGGGTCTTCCAGCAGGTTAATACCTGCCGTTTCAAGTAACGGTAGAGTTTCTTTTAAAATACGGCCCTTACTTAATGCTAAAGTTAAACCATGATCAAAATTGCCCATTACGTCAAAGTTTGGATCATCGTTTCTCATATCGCTCATTAACTTACTCGCTTAATTTGGGCACCTAAACCTTGTAACTTCGCTTCGACATCTTCATAACCGCGGTCAATATGATAGATACGGTCAATCACTGTTTCCCCTTCAGCGGCAAGCGCTGCCAATACCAAAGAGAATGAAGCGCGTAAATCTGTCGCCATCACTGGTGCTGCAGAAAGTTTTTCCACACCAGTCACCACAGCATCATTACCTTCAACCTGAATATTCGCCCCCATACGAGCCAATTCAGGAACATGCATGAAACGGTTTTCAAAAATCGTTTCGGAAATTGTCGCAAAACCGCGGCCAATTGCATTCACTGCCATCAGCTGAGCCTGCATATCTGTTGGAAATTCTGGATGCGGCAAAGTACGGAAGCTGACAGCTTTCGGGCGTTTACCCATCATATCCAGTTCGATCCAGTCGTCACCACGTGTAACTTCTGCACCCATTTCTTCAAATTTTTCCAATACTGATTCAAGCAGGTTTGGATCTGTATTCGTTGTTTTTACTTTACCGCCCGTGATCGCAGCAGCTGCCAGATATGAACCGGTTTCAATACGGTCAGCAACCACAGCATATTCACAGCCGTGTAGGCTTTCAACACCAGTGACAATCAGCGTATCTGTGTCTAAACCTTCAATCTTGGCACCCATTTTAATCAGCATTTGCGCAAGATCGGTAATTTCAGGTTCACGTGCTGCATTACGGATTGTCGTTACGCCATCTGCCAGCACAGCCGCCATCAGAATATTTTCGGTACCACCCACGGTCACCATGTCAAAGATAACTTCGCCACCTTTCAGACGACCATCAACTTTGGCATGGACATAACCAGCTTCAACCTGAATTTCAGCACCAAGCGCTTCCAAAGCTTTTAAATGCTGATCAACAGGACGAGAACCTATCGCACAACCACCAGGTAAAGACACCTGTGCACTACCGTAGCGCGCCAGTAATGGACCAAGCACCAAAATGGATGCACGCATGGTTTTTACCAACTCATATGGTGCAAACTGGTTATCCAGGGTTGAAGTATCCGCAACAACAGTATCACCTTCATATTTCATGGTGATCCCGAGACCGGCAATAAGTTTAACCAGTGTGTTTACATCTTTCAGATTAGGCACATTGGTCAAGGTAATAGGAGTATCTGCAAGAATCATTGCAGCCAGTAGTGGAAGTGCTGCGTTTTTCGCACCGGAAATACGCACTTCACCTTCGAGCTTATTGCCGCCCTGAATTAAAAATTTATCCATTAATCTATTAAGCTCCAAATAAGCTTGCTTTGCGCCATTCTTCTTTGGTCATTGCGCGAATTGTTACGGCATGGACTTCACCACTGGCGATATAAGAATTGAGAGGAGCATAAACAGCTTGTTGTCGAGCAACTGGTCGCTTACCATCGAATTGATCATCCACAATACGGAGATCATATTTGCCGCCCTGACCACTCACAGCAATGTCAGCCTCTGGGAACGCGGCTTTTAAGATTCCAGCGAGCTGTTCATTATTCATCACAAGACCTCTTATAGGACTAAGGGTGTAAAACGGATCATTTTACTATAAATAAAAAAAATAATTCATTAGTCACATACATTATATATATAAAAAAAGAGGCTTTTAAAAACCTCTTTTTCCATTCTGCCCGATTATAAAGCCAATGGCTGATAATTCAGGTTCATTTTTCGATATCGATCAATTTGTTTTTTTAATTTTTCTGTCAAAAGCTTGATCGAGGTATACATATCATCGGCATTGGCATGCGCAAAAAATTCGATTCCCGGTAATCTGATAATCGCTTCCGCAATATGATTACTGCTTCCTTTTTTAGAGCGTTTATCAATCTGATGATCTTTTGAAAGTTTAACCTGCATACTGTTCACTTGATCCAGATGTTTAGTCATCTGCTGGAACTTTGTTTTTATAGTATCTTCAATTGCTGGCGTAATAGATAAATGATGTCCACGAATTGTTATTTGCATAGTTCTATCCCTCAACTTCGTTAGGATTAGACGAGTCACAGTCAAATGATTCGATGACAATAACCAATGCAAGGTTACAGTTCAGAAATTGGATCAAATCATTTTACGGTTCCTCAAAAGAAAAAGAGATTCATCATAGTGTCATGATGAATCTCTAGAATAGTCAGATTTTAAAACTTAGATCAAGACCTTTCGTTCAGAAGATGAAGGAATATGTAACGATTCACGATATTTAGCGACTGTACGTCTTGCTACATCAATACCTTCCTCTTTTAACATATTGGCAATTGCATTATCCGACAACGGCTTACGTATATTTTCCTCAGAAATCAATTTCTTAATCTTGGCACGAATCGCAGTTGAAGATGCTTCCCCACCCGAAGTCGTACCGACATGACTGGAAAAGAAATATTTCAATTCAAAAAGGCCACGCGGTGTCAGCATGTATTTATTGGTTGTTACCCGAGAAACAGTAGATTCATGAAGTTCAACTTCTTCAGCAATATCACGTAATACTAGAGGTTTCATCCCTTCAGCACCAATTTCTAAAAAAGCTTTTTGGTGTTCGACAATACAAGTGGCTACTTTTAACAAAGTCTTATGACGTTCATCGATACTTTTAATGAAATTTTTTGCTTCCAGCATCTGGTTTCTTAAATATTGATTGTCATCACTTTGATCAGCACGACGGATCATATTGGCATAAAAAGAATTTACACGTAGTTTTGGCATCACGTCAGGATTCAACATTACCTGCCAGCAGTCATTCTTTTTCAACACGACAACATCGGGCACCTGATAATCAGATTCGCGATCTTCAAATTCCAGACCAGGATGGGGTTTTAATGTTTTAAGTAAATCTACTGCACAGCGCAACTGATCTGGATTCAAACCAGTTTGCTTAATCAGCCGAGGTAATTCATTGGTAATGAGCAGTTCATAGTGTTGTAGCAGCTTGATCGCATCATTACGACAAGGTGTGGAAGCGGACAAATTATCCAGCTGAACCATCAGGCATTCAGCCAAATTGCGCGAACCGACACCAATAGGCTCTAATCGTTGAATATGTTTGAGTACTACAAGGACTTCATCATCTTCAATTTCCTCCTCATAGCCCATGCTTTGTAACAAGTGTTGAACTGAGGTGGTAATTTCCGAAATTTCGACTTCAAGAAAGCCCTTATCGTCCAAGGAGTCGATAATGCAATGTGCAATCAACTTATCAATTTTAGAAAAATGTAGCAGATTTACCTGTTCAATCAGATGTTGCTGCAGGCTTAAATGTCCCTGCCGATTATCCTCACGTTCTTCGTATTCAGCTGCACCTAAACTAGTGGGCTGATGGGTATATACATCATCCCAATCAGTATCCACAGGCAAATCATCAGGCAAATGATCTGCATTCAATTCATTGGTTAAGTCTTTTTGGTCATGCTCAACTTCAGAAGTAGATAAACTTTCTAAATTTGATTGTTCTTCAACTTTTTCCAGTAAAGGATTACTATCTAACTGTAACTGAATTTCCTGTTCAAGTTCCAGACTCGACAGTTGCAATAATCGAATTGCTTGCTGCAATTGTGGAGTTAATGACAGCGAGTTCGCAACTTTTAAGCCCACTGATAATTTCATTGTTACCCCTCATTATTCAAACCGCGCTTTATAAGCAATTTTTATGCCGCTTTATTTTTTTATAACATAGATTTGTTAAATTACATACAATTCCTTGTACTTTTTATGCACTATTTAAGCTATTCATTTTAAATATTAATATTAATTAGTATCTTATTTTTATCAAATGATCTTATTTGCTTTTAAAAATTCGAAATAAATTAAAAAATTACATAAAAAAACACCCCCTGT
>NZ_MODX01000005.1:0-135791 GCF_001866125.1 Acinetobacter sp. LCT-H3
GTCCCGTCCGCTGCGCCATTTACATGATAGACCTTTTGAGGGCGCTTAGCTCAGTTGGTAGAGCGTCTGCCTTACAAGCAGAATGTCGGCGGTTCGATCCCGTCAGCGCCCACCAGATTTTTTGTGATGCAGCGGTAGTTCAGTTGGTTAGAATACCGGCCTGTCACGCCGGGGGTCGCGGGTTCGAGTCCCGTCCGCTGCGCCATCCTTAGAATCGAAACAGTTTGACCCTTTAAGGGCGCTTAGCTCAGTTGGTAGAGCGTCTGCCTTACAAGCAGAATGTCGGCGGTTCGATCCCGTCAGCGCCCACCATATCTTTTATAGATATACGACACGCAGCGGTAGTTCAGTTGGTTAGAATACCGGCCTGTCACGCCGGGGGTCGCGGGTTCGAGTCCCGTCCGCTGCGCCATTTTTCATTTCCTGATGTGAAAAATGTGTTATCAAAGTCCAAGACTACGCGCTTCGCTTGTCTTGCATCATAAAAAATAACGATGTTATTTTTTATTCTTCAGGGCGCTTAGCTCAGTTGGTAGAGCGTCTGCCTTACAAGCAGAATGTCGGCGGTTCGATCCCGTCAGCGCCCACCATATTCTCTCTTGCTTAAAATCTCAATTTTTCTTAGAATCCTAAGTCTATAATAATTTATAAGATTTCATGGCTATGAGAAATCCATATCAGCGCAAGGCCGCGGCTAAAACTCAAAATACTCCTTACGATCCTCTACAAGTTTATAAACAGTTCATTGAAACAATTGTGGCACAAGGCTGCATTTACGCCTTATACCAAGATGGCTGGGCGCTCTGTGCAACGCCAACAGGGCAAAAGGCTTTTGCAACCTGGCAGAGTAAAGGCTTGGCAAAACTGCTCATCAAAGATAACTGGGAAAAATACGAAATTCAGGAAATCAGCTTCAAAGACTTTATTGAAAAAGTGATTCCTTTCCTGCGTGAAGAGCATACCGCTTTATCTCTAGATCTGACGCCTGAAGGGCAAAATATTCTGGTTGCACCAGAAAAAATGCTGTTGGATATCAAGAATTATCTGTATCAGATTTATGTGCAGAAGCCGGAGATCTTTAAAAGCGGTCATATTCCATTGCCACGCCAAATCCGATTGCATTGATTTTCATCTTTTAAATAACTCTTTTTTAATATTCATTCAGCAACCAGCCGCTAAGAAAAGCAAAATACTCGCGTAGCCACGAGTTATAGCGAATATATAGTGGTGTTTCTGCGCTAATACTGATGACCTGTGTATAGCCCTGATGTCTGGCTATGGCACGAGCACGAATGCTATGAAAGTCACTGGTGACAATGGTAATTGGATCATTCAAAGTAATCTGATGACGGTTTAAAATCTTTTTGGAGTTGATCAGATTGAGTTCGGTGCTGGTACTTTGATCTTCCATTACAACTGGATTACGAACAGCAGGATATGACTGTTTAAGGTAAGCCTGCATCACTTCAGCTTCAGTATATTTCTCCTGAAAACTCAAGCCACCCGTCATAATGATCAATGCTTCTGGATGCAATTGTGCATAGTCAGCTGCAGTGTCGAGACGTTTTTGCAAGGTTGGCGAGGGTCGGTTGTTTTCTATACCACTACCTAAAACCAGGATTGCCTTGGTTGGCAATTGGGTATTATCACTATTGATATTGCTTTGAATATAGCCAAAGAAGATCAGAACACTGGCGACCCAGGTAAAAAATCCAATCCACATCCATTTCCATACACTGGAACGAAACCTGGAGTGCTGGTGCCATTGCTGGAAATAGGAAAAGAACAGGACGTAAATAATCAGTAACACGCCAATCAATAGTGGTAGCAAGATTCCCAGATGAATCTTGTTCTGTAAGAGTAACCAGAGACTGTCTGCACTCAGTAAAATCCCTGCAATACTACTGATCAGGCGTTTATAAAAATCTGACATGAATAATCCTGTAATTTTCATATTTTATTGTAGGTATTTCAGTTCTATAGGCAAGAAAAAACCGGGCAACATGGCCCGGTTTTTCTATCATTCACTGATTAATACACATCACGGCGATAACGACCGTCCTGACGTAATTGATCAACAGTTGATTCACCTAGAATATCAATCAGTGCCTGATCGACATCACTGGCCATGCCATCAATGCTACCGCAGACATAAATCACAGCACCATTGTTCACCCAGGTTTTCAGCTCATCCGCCTGTTCACGGAGCTTGTGATGTACATAAACTTTTTCAGCCTGATCACGTGAGAATGCCAGATCCAGACGTTTTAGTGTACCTACAGTCAGCCAGGCTTCCAGGGTTTCCTGATAGAAGAAATCGTGTGCACGCTGACGTTCACCGAAGATCAGCCAGTTTTCATTATAGTCCTGACGGTTACGAGTATGCAGTAAACTCATCAGGCCAGCGATCCCGGTACCATTACCAATACAGATAATTGGGCGGTTATCATCCACCAGATGGAAGGAATCATTGCTGCGAATACGCAAGGCAATAGGTGCATTGAGTGCAGCATATTGTGTTAACCAGCCTGAACCTAGACCAAGTTCACCAGAGGTATCCTTTTGCTGACGAACCACCAGACGTAAGATCTGTTGGCTTGGAATACTGGCAATAGAATATTCACGTGTTGGTAACACGGGTAACTGATTCAGTAATTCTTCTGAAGAAATATATGGGAAAATTGGCTGAGTCAGATCACGGTTCCAGAGGATGTCTTCTATACGTTGCTGCATAGAGGCAACTACAGTACCTGCGGGAATTTGGTGTGCTGCCAGGAATTGCGCAATGCGTTCAGCGCTGTTCCCTGGCTGGATTTCTGCAATATCACCCGCTTGCCATTGTGCTTCATGTTCAGGTTTAAATTCCAGGTTAAAGGCTGGAGCTTCCAGACTGCCTGGATTCAACACCTCACGTTTTACAAGGGTCCAATGGTCAAAGGTTTTATCAATATCCATGGCCTGAAGTTCTAGCTGAGTTGACTGAGCGAGTGCGGCATTCCATTGCTGGATATTCTCGTTACTGGCATTGTCGACTTCAATAGTGGCAAATAATTGCTGAGCACCATTATTTTTCAGCCATTGATCAATACGGTGACCAAAACTACAGAAAGTATCCGGATATTCTTTAGAACCCAGCGCCAGTACAGCATAATGAAGATGACTCAGGTCAGCCTGACCGGACATAATTTTCTTCTCAAATGACGAAGCCAGGTCTGGTGCTTCACCGGTACCATAAGTACTTGCAATAAAGAGCACCTGTTCAGCCTGTTGCAGATCAGCCAGCGTCAGCTGTTGTACGGCTTTTACCGTTGCTGGTTGATGTGCTTGTTGCAAGGCAGTTGCGGTACGCCATGCCAGCTGTTCAGAAACACCGGTTTGTGTGGCATAAGCAATCAGCCAAGGCTTGGCATTTGGATCAATATCGACGGCTGTAGCGCCTTGACGTGCGGCAAGGGTTAATTTCTTCTGTTTACGACGCTTCAGATACAGCATCCAGCCGGTCACAAAGAAAAGTGGCATCAGCAGTGAGGCGACCATGGCAAAGAACTGATAAATCGGACCAAAGAAGCTGCCACGGTGCACCGGTAGCATACTGCTCATGATCTTTTCATTCAGCTTTTTGTCTTCATACATTTCTACCGATGTAAATGCTGCATCCTGATAGTTATAAGTAGCATTATTACGGGCACGCTCATGCTGAACTTCAACATCGGTAAAGCTGAGTTTCAGTTCACCATCGGCTTTTTTAGGGATATTAAAAGTAACTGTTGAATATTTGCCATTGAATTCATTCTGGAAACCTGCCCAGCTCTTGTTCAATGCAGTAAGTAGAAGGGTATCATCAACACCTCTCTCGCGACCTTCACCGCGATTTTCGCGCTGACCTTCGCTTCGTGGACCACGTTCGCCTGCACCTTCACCACGTGATTCGCCAGCATTACGACCTTGTTCTGCACCACCACGGCCGCCTTGACCTTGCTGCATTTCAGGTTGTGGACGTTCTACACCCAGAACCTTGAACATACCGTTGCGCCACCAGTCATAAGACCAGTACAGTCCGGTACACGCCAGGATCAGGTAAAAAATCACGACCCAGGTTCCAACAACCGCGTGCAGATCCCAGATAAAGTTACGACCTTTCAGTTGCGGCTTCACAGCTAGCCACTGCTTCACTGAATGGCGTTTTGGCCAGCGTAGGTAAAGACCCGACAAGACAAAGAAAATCAGCATCAGGGCACAGGCACCTGTGATCTGCTTGCCGACAGGCCCCATGGTTAAATAGCGGTGTAGCTGCTGTATGAACTGGAAGAACTCACGGCCTTTGATTTCAGGTAGTACTTCAGCCGTATACGGGTTGACCATCATGTTGTAGCCACGACGAGCACCTTCTTTGGCAATATTAACCGTACTGGATCCTGTTGGACTGGCATCCAGGCTCACGCTGTTGATCTGCATTTCAGGATTTTGCTGCTTAAAGTGCTGATACAGCTCAGCCGGGCTGAGTTTCGGCCCGGATTGTGCCTGTACGGTATAACTGTCCGTATTGATCCATTTCAGGATCTGTTGTTCATAGGAATATATCGCCCCGGTAACGCCCATAATTGACAGGACCAGACCGGCAGTAATTCCAAGAAACCAGTGGATCTGGAAAAAGGTTTTTTTAAACATGGTCGTTGGATGAAAATACGAATATTAGAAAATGGTCTGATTATAAAGGAATATCGCAATAGAATGATGGATTTTGCGGATAATATTTATTCTCATTATCGTTTACAGTTATAAATACAAAAAAACCTCCGTACCCAGGTAGGAGGTTTTTTTAATGAAAGTTCGTATCAGATTTCTTTCGGTTCGCCTACTTCTTCACGTAAATGCTTGCGAATGGTTTCGAATGAGAAATTTTTGCTATCCAGGCGTTTTGGCAGGATATAAGCACCTTGCTGACCTTTAACTTTGAAATTAACCAGCATGAATTCAGGTGTATTGTACCATTCATAGATGTCTTTCCAGCCAATCGCACCTACACCTTCTTGTAGACCCATTTTCTGACGCATCACGATCCCGTGAGGTTGTACACCCAGACGAATACCTTTAATTTCCTGAACTGGAAATTCGTTCATCTTACGCTTTACATACCATTCCAGACCAAAAGTACGGATCAGGTAGTACAGCACCACACACACCAGTGCCACCCAGCAAAAAATCGTAGAATAGTTCTTGAGCATGATAATGCCCAGAATAGAAAGTGCCACAACTGCACCCATGATCAGCCAGGCTTTCATGCCAATTTTATTGGTACTGCGCCAGATCATTAGCTGAGCATGACGTTGTTCCTGTTCTGTCACTTCATAGTTCACAGGCTGTAGGGTATAGGCGTATAAATTTTTCGCGGTCATAGTGAAATTTACAAATTTAAAACTGCAAAAAGTTTAGCATTATTTGTACCAATTCAGTGAGTATATTGTTCCAAAATCAGTCAAATTATAATGAGGCTAATTCGGTTGCCTGCTCATCACGTTCATGGCTTAAACCTTGCTTTAACTGACTGAGTTGATTCAAGATACTGAACATTAAGGACAGTTGCTGCAAAATGATCAGGGATTTCTGGTCTTCATCCTGCTGGTGTGACAGGCGTTGACGAATATTATGGATCATATTCTGTGCACTGAGGTCGGGCACTTCATCGGCCAGCAATGCACCACGAATGTCTTCAAGTGCTTGATCTAGCAGGCTCAAAATTTCCTGATCTTCGATTTTCTCACGATGTGCACCCAGCGCAGCAATATAGCTGATCAGAGTATGATTCAAACACAGGAATTCGAAAGCCTGGCTCTTTTGCAAAGGATCAAAATCGGGCTCAGTCGCCAAGGTCGAAATCAGGGAAGCAACTTCAGCATCGGTATTATGTGCAGCGCGACGCACGATCCGGTAACGCAGACCATTGTTACGCCCAGTTTTATACTGTTCAATCACTTCGCTAAGATAATCGACCTCAGCATTTAAAGAACGTTTGATTGAACGCGGTAGACGGCGGAATTTCCAGTCCGGGAAGATAAAGCTCACCCCGAACCAGGCAATCGCACAGCCAATGAGGGTATCAATCATCCGTGGCAATGCTGCGGAAAAGCCCACACCATCCAGGTTAAAGTTGATCAAAGCCAGAATGGTGATGAAGGCTGTAGCTTGCGCATACTGCTTACTGCGTAATTCAAAGAACAGCACGCCACTCAGAATCAGAAGCAGTAATTGACCTTCGATTGAAGGGACAAAATACAGAACGGCAAAGCCCAGGCTAATCCCAATCAGTGTGCCGACTATCCGCAGGCGTAAACGGCGCTTAGTGGCATTAAAGTTGGGCTGACTCACGAACAGGGCAGTCAGCAGAATCCAGTATCCATATTCGATATTGGTCAGCTGTACAAAGATATAAGAAATCAGCAGTACAATTGACAAACGCACCGCATGACGGAACAGCACGGATTCCGGGGTCAGATGCTGTTTGATCCGGATCCGGATATCTTCCCAGCCTTTTAAGTCGTCATCTTTGAGCTGGTTTTCAATATGTTTGGCACGCTCGAACTTAATATTGCGTTCAGTTTCCAGATTACGTAACTGAGCATCAATCGACTTTAAGTTTTGATACAGGGAAAACAGTGCATTGATCCAGACTTCATCATACTGCTGTTCCTGACGTAACTTATCCAGCGAATAGCGCAGGTTCTTAAAGGCATGTTTAAAACGCGAATTATGCTGGTAGGTTTTGCGCTGAAGGATACTTTCGCTCAGGTCCTTACAGGCTTTGCCCTGAATCGACAAAATGCGCTGAAAGCGGAACAGAATATCACTATGCTCAAAAATCTTTGCCAGTTTCTGATAATCAATATGCGCTGAGTCCGCCCGCTCATGAATGTCTTGGGCAATAAAATAATATTGCAGGCTGCGACGGGTGTCTTTCTGTCCTCGATCTCCCTTGAGTCGGGTCAGTAAAGCAGCTTTCATATCATTAAAAATCGCAATTAATTTGCCATTTTCAAGTGAAAGTTCAATCATGCTTTGCTGATAACTACTCGATGTCATATCAACATCAAATAGATTCGATTTGGCATAAAGAAAGTTACCGAGCGACGAATAGCACTTGGCCAGATTGTCTTGTGCCAGACGGGCAGGGAACAGCAGGAAACTGATTGTAGATAACAGGCCATACCACATGGCACCGATAACCAGCAGACCTGCCTGGGTGTACCAGTTATCAAACAGTTCCACCCCGAGCATGGAATAGACTGAGATCACTAGACAGCCATATGAAATCGTAGCATAACGCCGTCCCAGCGAGCCGAGCAGAATTAAGCCAATACAGGACACGATGAGTGCCAAGGCAAACAGGATCGGGTACGGAAATAACAGATAAACGGCAGAGGCTGTAATAAAGAAGCCAATATAGGTATAGAGGAGATTCAGAATCCGGACCGAGAAGCGGTCGTCAATATCGCTTAAACCTGCTGCCACCACGCCCAAGGTCAGTGGAATGGTCATTAACTGCTGACCCATCAGATAAGGCACAAAGGCAGTTCCTGCAAAGGCAATGATCATCCGGAGATTATACATAAAGGTCGTATTGCCGGTGGTTTGCTTGAAACGAGTGAGCCAGGATTTCAAGGTTTGTCCTTCTATACCACTGTCTTTAGATAAAGACTTAATAAGTGTGTGAAAATTTAGCAATAAAAATAAGTAAATTTGCTTCACAAATCATACTATGCCCTGTGTAAACTTGTCTGCACAGCGCACATTTAAATTCTAAATATTATTATGTCGACAACAACAACCAATAAAAACTATGCCATGTCCTGGATCATATTACTGGCATCCCTCACTGCACTTGGGCCGCTTTCTATTGATATGTATCTGTCGGCATTGCCACAAATGGCTGATGATTTTGGTGTCACTACCCAGCAGGTGGCAAACAGTTTGCCCGCCTATTTTCTGGGGCTAGCGATCGGGCAGCTGGTCTATGGTCCGGTTAGTGATCGTATCGGACGTAAACCGCCATTGTACTTTGGTTTAGCCTTATATGTAGTGGCAAGTCTGCTCTGTGTATTTGCCCAAAATGAATGGAGTCTAATTGCCGCACGGGTGCTGCAAGCCTTAGGCGGATGTGTCGGTGTGGTAATTGCCCGCGCTGCGATCCGTGATCGCCTGGATATGCATTCAGCAGCTCAGGCTTTTGCCAGCATGATGATTGTCAGTACGATTGCTCCAATTCTAGCGCCGAGTATGGGTGCCTGGGTATTGCTGGTATTTGAATGGAATATGATTTTTGTATTGCTGATGCTGTTTGGTCTGGTGATTCTGGCATGCGTACATTTTTTCTTTAAAGAAACCCTAGAGCCAGAACGCCGTTTACAACTGAATTTTACCCAGGTCATGAGCCTATATCAGGCAATTTTTCAGGATGAAAGTTTCAGAAAGCCAATGTTTGCTGGTTGTTTTTCCAGTGCAGTCCTGTTCTGTTATATCACCTCATCTTCAGCGATTCTGATGGATCATTTTCATTTAAGTGAGCAGCAGTTTGCTTATGTCTTTGGTGGTAATGCGGTCGGGATTATGCTGTTTTCCACCTTGAATAAAAAGCTGGCACATCGGTTTGGGATTTTAAGTCGTTTAAGAATTGGAACGACCTTACAACTTGGTGGCGTAATTGCTTTGTTGGTGTTGGGAATAATTGAGACTGAATCTCTAATTCTGGTCATTATGGCCATGTTTATGGTGGTGGCATCCATTGGTTTTACCGGGCCAAATGCTATGGCGATTGCGATGTCTGAGCAGGGTGCACGTGCCGGAACTGCCAGTGCCATTATGGGCAGCATGCAGTTTGCCTGTGGTCTACTTGGCGGGATTCTGCTGAACTTTATGTGGTGGAATGCTTTATTCAATATGGCGCTGGTAATGGCGATCTTTGTTGGGATTGCGGCAGCGACCATTTACCGTCTGCGGCTGCCGTCACCTAAAGGGGATTAAACGTAGGGACGGCATAACTGCTCAAGATAAGCTTACAAGTTCAGACAATTAGTCATTTAAAAAGACAGCGAAGTCCTCAACTAGCACACGTGGCGTAATAAAAGTATTTACAATATCCTCTGGATCCGCATAGCCGAGAGCCATACCGCAAACCAGTTCTTCATCTTCGGGGGCGCCCACCACGTCTAGCACAATAGAATGAAAATGGTTCCAGGCTGCCTGCGGGCAAGTATCTAATCCACGTGCTTTAGCTGCCAGCATCACATTCTGGATCATCATGGAAATATCCATTTTCGAGCCAATGCCTAATGATTTTTGTACAGTAAAAAATAAACCCACTGGAGCATCAAACAGCTGGAAATTACGCAACTGCTGGCGTGCCATTTTCTCTTTTTCGCCTTTCTGAATATTCAGCAAGCCATACAGTCCCCAGCCATTTTCACGGCGACGGTCAATAAAAGGTGAAAGCCATTGTTCAGGATAATAAGAGAAAGTTTCTTTGTATTGCTCAGCCAGTTTTGGATTCTGATAAATTTCCATTTGTGCCTGACATACTTTCTCGACCAGTTCATCGCGTTTTTTACCTGTAAGTACATAGACTTTCCAGGGCTGGGTATTGGTACCGGAAGGTGCGCGGCTGGCAACCGTTAAAATATCTTTCAAGGTATTTTGATCTACAGGCGTATTCAGAAAAGCACGAACTGAATGACGGGATGTGATGGTTTGATCCACAGCATTGACGATTGTTTGATCCATATGAATTGTTATTTCCTTGATGATAAGTTCTGACTATAAACTAAACAAATGATAGTAGCTGATGCGATGAAGTAAGTTCATCCATAAGCAAAGGTTAAACTAAAAATATTGGTTTTTAGGAATTGATCAATACTTCATATCTCTAAAACATGCAGCTGCACCTCTTATTCTCGGCTAAATCCAATATTAGCTATCTATAAATTAATTTTTTCTTAAATATCCTATGATTAAGATAAATAAAACTTTCATAAAAATGCTGTATAAGCAATATAGACTACAATAATCCTAATAAAATAGATCGAAGCTTCAATGAATCTCCATTAAATATGCGGTATTTATAATGAATTGTTAAAACTTTAAAATAAGGAAAGATAGATCAAAAAATTATCTATTTATGAATTATTTTTATGAAAAGTCAAAATATTGTTAATAAAAAACAATAATACAGTGCATTAAGACACCGCATAATGTCCGACTTTTCATCTGAAGGTTCATTCTAAACATTCTGAATAGATCGTAAATATAAAAACTGTGGTTATCGCGGTATTTCTGTAGCGTATCTGTGGGTTTGGAATGAATTTAAAAATATTGTGCTTCGAGATCCTGCAGGATGATGAAGCTTTTATCTCATCTTCCGATGCAGAACCGACTGTTTAACAGCCTCAAGATTTCGCACATTGTATTTTTAAGATGGTCTTAGGGTTATATGTAATCTGCCAGATTGCATTAACGAATTTGAATCAGGTGCTGAATTGTTTTGTTTTTCTAAAAGAGATTACTGTCCGTGTTGACTGATATAGGGTAGGGGGGTGGACATCATCCACTAAACTTAGGTCAAAAGATTACTTTTAGAACAACAAAAATTCAGAATCATCTTGGGCAAATAATTATGGATTTTACTTTTAACGCATTTTATACCTTGATTGCTGCAGTGATTGTCTTATTGCTCGGTCGTTTCCTGGTTAATAAAATCGATTTTTTAAAGCGCTATAACATTCCAGAACCTGTTGCAGGTGGTCTGGTTGCAGCGATTATCTCCCTGATCATCCATAGCTTGTGGGGCTACAGTATTACCACAAGTGCAGAATTGCAGACCAGTTTTATGCTGATCTTCTTCGCATCGATTGGTTTGAGTGCAAACTTTGCCAAGCTGCGTGAAGGTGGTATTGGTCTGGTGATCTTCCTGATCGCAGTTTCAGTGTTTATCATGGTACAGAACACTGTCGGTATGACATTGGCTAGCCTGTTGGGTATTGATCCACTGATCGGTCTGATTGCAGGCTCAATTACACTCACTGGCGGCCACGGTACGGCAGGTGCATGGGGCGAGATTCTGGAAACGCAACATGGTATCCAGGGTGCCTTGGTGATTGGTATGGCCAGTGCAACTTTTGGTCTGATCATTGGCGGTATCATCGGTGGTCCTTTAGCGAAAATGCTGATTAGCCGCCATGAATTAGCCACGTCTCGTACTGCGGCTCAGGTTGAAAAACGTGATAATACTCCACTGGATGTGAATTCAACTGAATACATTCCATTTGAATATCCACACCGCGTACGCCTGATTACCGCAGATAATGCGATTACTACACTAGGTCTGTTTGCAGGCTGTCTGGCATTTGCAGAATTTATGACCGGTTTCAGTAAAGGCACTGCATTTGAACTGCCAACCTTCGTTTGGGCGCTGGCTGGTGGTGTGATCCTGCGTAACGTGCTTGAAGGTGTGTTTAAGGTTAAGGTCTTTGACCGCGCGATTGATGTATTTGGTAATGCCTCATTGTCACTTTATCTGGCAATGGCATTGTTATCTCTGAAATTATGGCAATTAGCCGACCTTGCTGGCCCACTGATGGTGATCCTCGGTGCACAGACTATTACCATGGCACTGTACGCAGCATTCATAACCTTCCGTGTGATGGGCAAAAACTATGATGCGGCTGTCCTGGCAGCAGGTCACTGTGGTTTCGGTATGGGGGCAACACCGACGGCAGTTGCAAACATGCAGGCCATTACCAATATGTACGGTGCATCACATAAGGCCTTCCTGATTGTACCGCTCTGTGGTGCGTTCTTCGTAGACTTGATCAATGCCACTGTGATTCAGGTAATTCTGAAATTCTTTGTATAAGGATAGATATGCAGAGTCATAACAATAAATCTAAGACGGATAGAAAGGATTGAATATGAATGAACAGCTCAATGAAACCCTGCTGGGTTGGGTCAATGCCCTAAATGGTCCACTTTGGGATTTTCTGGTCGTCTTCCTAGTGGCAGTGGGTATTCTGTATACCATCATGACTGGGGCCGTACAGATTCGTCTGTTCTGGCACAGTATGAAAGTCATGAAACGCAGCCGGAATGAAACCAAGGATGAGCATGGGATCACACCATTCCAGGCCTTTGTAACGGGTTTGGCTAGCCGTGTAGGTGTGGGTAACGTTGCTGGTGTTGCGATTGCCATTGCCATTGGTGGTCCAGGTGCCGTGTTCTGGATGTGGTTTACCGCTTTTCTGGGGATGAGTTCGGCATTTGTTGAATCTTCATTGGCACAGCTGTTCAAGATTCGTGATACCCAGAACAAGCAGTTTCGTGGTGGACCAGCGTACTACATTACGCAAGGTTTGAAACAGAAATGGCTGGGTATCCTCTTTGCTATCGCGCTGATTTTGACGTACGGCTTTGTCTTTAATGCGGTGCAGGCCAATGCGATTATTGGTGCAACTTCACATGCCTGGGGCTGGGATCAAGCGAATCTGAACTTGCCATTGGGTGGTTTTGACCTTGAAGTTTCATGGTTAGGTCTATTTCTGGTCTTGATCACTGCGGTGATCATTTTCGGTGGCATCAAGCGGATTGCAAAAGTTGCTGAAAGTTTTGTGCCATTTATGGCACTTCTGTATCTGATTGTGGCGCTTTATATTGCTGTGATCAATTACGATATGCTGCCATCTATCTTCCAGCTGATCTTCACTAAAGCGTTTGAATTTGAAGCTGCTGCAGGTGGTTTCTTCGGGGCCATGATTTCTATGGCGATGATGATGGGTATCAAGCGTGGCCTGTTTTCCAATGAAGCAGGGATGGGTTCTGCACCGAATGCTGCTGCTGCGTCGGATGTAAAACATCCGGTGAATCAGGGCCTGGTACAGATGCTCGGTGTATTTGTAGATACCTTTGTGGTGTGTTCATGTACCGCGATCATTATTCTGGTGTCTGGACTGTATGAAAATGCCGGATTTGAAGGCGTAACCCTGACCCAGATGGCACTAGAAAGCCAGATCGGTGCCTGGGGGGATGACTTCCTGGCATTGATTCTATTCCTGTTTGCATACTCTTCCATTATCGGGAACTATGCCTATGCAGAAGGGAATGTGCAGTTCATCAATAACAATCCAGGTGTGATGATGATCTTCCGTATTCTGGTGCTGTTCATGGTGTATTTCGGTTCGATTGCCAGCGTACCACTGATCTGGAACATGGCAGATCTGTTCATGGGCGTGATGGCAAGTATTAACCTGATTGCGATTCTGTTATTGATGCCATTTATCCTGATGCTTCTGAAAGACTATACCGGTCAGTTAAAGCGTGGGGTGAAAGAGCCAGTGTTTAAACTGGATCAACATCCAGAGTTTAAAGACAAGGTCAAATCCGATATCTGGTAAAACCCTGTTGAAAAAGCCCCGAATTATTCGGGGCTTTTTTATGGCTCCAGTTTTATAAAAAACTGAGATAGCTATAATAGACTGCGAAGCCTGCAATCAGGCTGAACCAGAGTGGAAATTTTGACCGTAGCAGGTAAATCATCACGATTACAAATACCACATCTTCCCAGTCTTTCAGATAACTTTGTCCAAGTTGTAGGACCAGATAAAGTAACAGTCCGACCACTGCTGCATTGATCCCAGCCACTGCATGACGGATCACAGCTTGCTGCATCAGCCAGGACCAGTAAGGTAAGCTTGCAAAAATCAGCAAGAATGAGGGCAGGAAGATAGCAATAGTCGCCAGTAGGGCATTGAGCCAGAGCTGATCCGTCCAGTCCAATAAAGCACCAAGATAACTAGCAAAACTGAACAGCGGACCAGGCATCAACTGGGCAAAAGCATAGCCTAGGTCAAAAGCCTGTGCACTGACCAGCTGGGTGCTGACAAAGTCCTGATGAAGCAGGGGCAAAATGACATGTCCACCACCAAAGACCAGAGAACCTGTTCGATAGAAATCGGCAAAGAAACCGAGTTCAGACCAGTGCAGGTACTGAACCAGAAGGGGGATACTTATGAAGGGCAGCAAAAAGGCGATAAACCAGTAAATTGCATGCTTTTTCTGAATATAAGGGGTGTCTAGAGTGGCATTTTTCACTGGTGTCGATTGTAACAGTGCTTGACTTTGAAACTTGCTCATCGCAATACTGATCAAGCCAGCCAGTAGAATCACCAGGATCTGGTTAAAGCTGAGTGGGACGACAGCCAGAAAGATTGTGGCAGCGATCATTAGACTATATTGCCACCAGGATTTACAGAAGCTACGCAACATTTGCCAGAATGCCCAGCTGACCACTGCAAACACAATAAGCTGGATCACATGAAAGCTATGTGAGTTTAAAATATGAAAGTAGCGCTGTCCGAGCACGGCAACCAAAGTCATTAATAGTGCAGATGGCAAAGTAAAACCTAGCCAGGCCATTAAGGCACCGCTATAACCTCGTTGCATATAGCCGATGCCGATGCCGACCTGACTGCTACTGGGTCCTGGCAGGAGTTGGGCCAATGCCACCAGTTGTTGATATTGGGTATCATTCAACCAGTTCAATTGACCGACCATCTTATGGTGAAAAAATACCAGATGTGCAGCAGGTCCGCCAAATGCGGTACATCCAAGCTTGAAGAAAGTCAGAAAAATCTGATAAAGGGTAGGTGACTGCATGGTAATACAGGTTTAAATAGCTACAAGTTATTCAAACTGTATGACAAATTTACGAAATTCAACAGTTAATTTAACATGGTGTTTATACACTATGCAGCTATTAAAATGAGGATAAGTGCTGTATGCGGAACTATGGGTTGAGCTTCATCATGCTGGGACTGTTTTTAAACGGCTGTCAGAGCATGCCTGATCAGCGAGTGATGGCAGTGAATGCAGGTATTCAATCCAAGCAAATGCAGCACAGCACAGCACAAGCACGTCCGAATCAAATCGATTTTCTGAAGATTAAAACGACCGAGCAGCGTCCTGTGGTTGCGCTGGTTTTAGGCAGTGGTGGTGCTCGTGGTTATGCGCATATTGGCGCGATTGAGGTACTGGAGCAGGCAGGCATTCAGCCGGACATGATTGTGGGAACCAGTGCTGGCAGTATTGTGGGTTCTATTTATGCCAGTGGCAAACCTGCGATTGAGCTGCGCAATATTGCGCTGAGCATGAAAGCCAATGATGTCCGGGATTTCAGAATCGATCTAAAAGGCTTCTTTGATGGCAAAAAAGTCGAAGACTATGTCAACTTGCAGGTAGATAATGTTCCTTTACAGAACCTGAAGATCCCCATGTTTGTGGTGGCGACAGACCTGAAAGAAGGCAAGAAAGTCGTATTTAATTATGGTAATACCGGTCAGGCGGTACGTGCATCGGTCGCGATTCCAAGTATGTTCATTCCCACCATGATTGAAGAAAAGGAATATGTGGATGGTGGTCTGGTTAGTCCGGTACCTGTAGATGTTGCTCGTGAACTGGGTGCAGATATTGTCATCGCCATCGATATTCTGGCGCAGCCGATTCATACCGAAACGACCAATGTCTGGGGCTTGTTTAATCAGAACATCAACATCATGCAGAAGCGGCTTGCCTTTGAAGAATTAAAACATGCGGATGTAGTGATCCAGCCAGACTTGCGTGAGAAAGGACATATTTTTGATGTGCGTGGCAGAACCATGACTATGGAAGCGGGTATTGAAGCGGCACGGAGGAAATTGCTTGAAATTGAACAGGTATATCAGAAATATGATTATGCAAAGGGACATCAGATTCCACAATTACTGGCCCGTGAAAAATAATCTCTAAAGCAGCTATTCAATTAAAACCCTTATTTGTAATAAATGAGGGTTTTTTAATTCATATATTCAAAAAAATAATAAGAATTACTTATAAGAAAATATCAATCTATAGAAAATATGAGCTAAGTGTTATTAAGTATATATTAATAAAAAACAATCAGCCTTAAAAATATAAGTTGCTGAAATTTAAATAAATTACTAGAATTAATATATTATTAAAGTATATATTTTTAGAATTTTATATGGTTATTTATATACTTAAGTTTATCAATTGTTTGAAAATTCAATCAGTCATGTCAGAATGCAATTGATGAAAACAGATAAGATCAAATCTAGGATGACATATGAATAATCTTGAAGTCGGGCAGCAGGTCAAACTGGCTCAGTTTGAGCAATACATCTTTAAAGTAACTGCTACACATCAGGATGGCACTTATACCGTAGAAACACAGCTCGACGGTCAGCAAGTATTGAGTTATCAAAATGTCGCTCAGGAAATGTTAAGACTCAGTGCTGACTAAAGGATGAGTAGAAGAATTTATCTATGAGAGGTAATGAAAACAGTCTGTATAAATTCTTAATTCCATCTATATACAGATTATTCATCATGAAAATAATAAGTGAATAATGATTTTCTGAAATACAGGTTCGATGGAATATCATTCAAGCGGTTTCTATTATATTTATTTCTGTATGAAATCATTTTTCATATAAATAATAATGATGGATTTTTTGCCGAATAGAACATTTAATTAGCAGTAAAAACGATATAATAATGTGCTTATATCATTGTCATTCAAAGAGTTCAAAGAAAGCGATGGCCCCATTAGATCAAATTGCACCAGCTTCAGACGATCAGTCAGAATTAACAATGACTGTTCTTATGACGCCAGACATGGCGAATTTTTCAGGAAATGTCCACGGTGGTACCATTCTGAAATTGCTGGATCAGGTTGCTTATGCCTGTGCGAGCCGCTATTCAGGCAGTTATGTGGTTACGCTGTCCGTGGATAAAGTAAATTTTAAAGAACCTATTCACGTGGGTGAACTGGTGACTTTCCTGGCGAGTGTGAACCATGTGGGCCGTACTTCGATGGAAATCGGGATCCGTGTAGAGGCGCAGAATATCCAAAAACGTACTGTGCGTCATACCAACAGCTGCTACTTTACTATGGTGGCAGTCGATGAAAATGGTAAACCGCAACATATTCCGCCACTGAATCTTGATAATGACTGGAAACGTTGTCGTTTTGAAGCAGCTGAACAGCGTAAGATTGCTCGACTGCAAGAAAATCATCATCCTTCTTGCAGTATTTATAAGAAAACAGCCCACAGCTAATTTCTATAAAGTGAAAAAAGACCTCAAATTTGAGGTCTTTTTTTGGCCTGTACTTTTCATATGGACTGGTCATAACCCTATAAATCATCTAATATGAAACGATACGTATCGTTTCGTTTTTTGATGGATTATATGACACTAGAAGAAAAAGGCTCACGTCGTCAGAAATGTATTTTGCAGGCGGTGGCGGAAGCATTGACTGAATATGAATATCATCAGCTCACCATTGAAGATGTCGCTGCACGGGCGGGGGTGGGTAAGTCCACCATTTATCGCTGGTGGAAACATAAGTCTGAACTGGTTCTGGATACCTTCAGAGCACATACCGCGTCTATTTTTGATCTGGATTTTTCCAGGTCCTTGGAAGATAACCTGGTACAGCAATTAATACGGTTATCTCAGGCACTGGATCATCCGGTAGGACGGGCATTACTGGTGGTGATGGCTAATCATCGTGAACTTGCAGGGGAATTTTTCACCCAGTATCTGCTACCGCGTCGAGAACAAATGCGCGGCTTGATCCAGCAAGCGATTGAGCGTGGAGAAATCTATGGGGACTATAATTTTGAATTGATGCTGGACTGTTTGTACGGGCCGATTCACTACCAGATTATCTTTTTTAACAAAATGCCGGATGAGAATTATATTCGCGCGCTGGTTGCACTGAACCTACAGCCTGCAAGACCTCAGGCCTGATTTTAGAATTTTCTGTATATAGTTGGTTTTTATGTCTAGCACGACAGCTCCCTTATGGAATCGCTCATTTATTTTGTGCGTACTGAATAATTTATTTCTGTTTACCTATTATTTTGCCCTGATCGCGATTTTGCCAATCTACATCACCACGGATCTGGGTGGAACGGTGAAAGAAGCGGGCTTGGCGCTGACCTTATTTTTGGTGTCTTCTATTGCCATTCGTCCTTTTTCAGGTTTGATTATTGAGAAATTGGGTAAGAAACTGGCGATGCGTGGGGCAGGACTCCTATTTGCGCTGTTTGCCTTTAGTTATCTGCTGATTGATAGCATGAGTTCACTACTAATCGTGCGTTTTCTGCATGGCATCTGGTTCAGTATTTTGACTACGGTGACCGTACCGGTAGCCAATGACTTTATTCCGGATCAGCGTAAAGGGGAAGGTATGGGCTATTTCGTCATGTCGACCAATCTGGGCGTAGTATTTGGTCCGCTGATTGCCTTAACTACGATTCAGTTCACCAGCTTTCAGATGCTGTTTGGCATTCTCGCCGTCCTGATCAGTCTGGGATTAATCTTCAGTTTAATCTTGAATATTCGAGAGCTGCCTCAAGCGAAACTAAAAACTGCAGAAAAATCGCGATTAAGCTTGCAGGATATTATTGAAACAAAAGTCCTGGCTGTGAGCTTTGTAGCACTACTTACTGCATTTGCTTATTCCAGTATTACCAGCTTTATTACGGTCTTTGCAGAAACCAAGCAGCTGTTGGCCTATGTCAGCCTGTTCTTTATTGTCTTCGCGTTGTCCATGTTGCTGGTACGTCCTTGGGTCGGTAAGTTTTATGACAATAAAGGTCCGGACGCCGTGATCTATCCATCATTAATCTTTTTTGCCTTAGGTCTGTTGCTGGTGACTTTAGTCAATAATCAATGGATGTTGTGGCTCTCTGCTGTTTTTATTGGGATTGGCTATGGTTCACTTTTCCCATGCCTGCAAACTCTGGCGATTCAGGCGGTGGAGAAACAACGTATGGGGCATGCCATCTCAACCTTCTTTACCTTGTTCGATCTCGGTTTGGCAGTCGGGTCTGTAATGATGGGTATTTTTATAGCGCATTGGGGGTATGAAACCACATATATGTTATGTGCGATGATCGTGATATTGACTCTGCTGGTCTATCGATACACCATATCCAAAAAACGAACAAAAGTAGCGATATAACAGGAATAAGAACATGGAACTTAGACATTTACGTTATTTTTGTATGGTTGCACGCGAACTCAACTTTACTCGTGCTGCGGAAAAGCTAAATACAGTGCAGCCTTCTCTTAGCCAGTAGATCAAAGATCTGGAACAGGAAGTTGGGGTCAAGCTATTAGAACGTTCTAACCGTAAAGTTGAGCTGATCGAAGCAGGAGAGGTATTTCTCAAAGAAGCTTTGCAGAGTCTGGAACATGCTGAACGGGCGATCCAATTGGCTCGCCAAGTCGCAGAAGTGGAAAAAGAGCATCTGGATATTGGCTTTGTACCTGTGGCAGAAATGAAAATTTTCCCTTACATCATGCCGAATATCCGTGCGCATTTTCCGGATTTAAAAGCCCAGTTTCATAGCCTGACCGATGCTGAACAGTTTTCATGGCTTCGCCAGGGGACAATTGATATCGCTTTTACCCGCTATCCAGATCCTTCAGCAGAATTTGAATCGATCAAGATTTTTGATGAGCCATTAACCTTGATCGTACCGCGCGACTCCGATGTAAGAGATATACCTGCCTTAAGTATCAAGAATTTTGCAGGACGTAACTTCGTGATCAGTGATGAACAGGCTTCACCTCAGCTGTTTAATATCATCCATGAATTTTTGAACAAGTCCGGTATTAAGGTCAATGTGGTACAGCATTCCACCAATATTTTGCTGAATGTGAATCTGGTCGGTATGGGAGTAGGCTGGAGTTTAGTACCGGCTTATGTCATTCCGTTATTAGGTGAAAATATTATGGTGAAAAAGACCATCGAGCCGCTCCCGATGATTGGTTTGTATGCGACTTATCGCAAGGATCAGAAACATGAAGTGATTAACCTGATCCTGAAAGTGTTAAAAGAAAAATTCTGCCTGGATTTATTTTAATTTAAGGAGAGGGATCGGCTAGGGAAACCGACACAGATGAGGATGAAATGATTGGTAGCATATCCTCACTCATTACGCTCTAAAATAACGCTATAGTCAGGGAATAAAATAAACCATAGGTCCACGATTATGATGACCTTATATAATAATCCGCAGTCTCGCGGCCTGACTTTGTTGCCCTTGCTGAAAGAGCTGGAAATTGAAAATCAGCTTGAGCAGATTGAAATTGCTTATACTGAGATGCACCAGCCAGCTTATGAGCAGATTAATCCCATGGGCAAGGTTCCATGTCTGGTGGATAACGATATTGTCATTTCAGAAATGGCAGCAATTTATGTCTATCTGGCAGATAAATATCGGGAGAAAGGTCTGGCACCTGCACTAGATGACCCTAAACGCGGGGCTTATCTGAAATGGATGTTCTTCTGCCATGGTCCTTTGACTGAATATATTGATATCAAAAACCTCAAGGTACTTCAGACAGAGATCGAAAAGAATCGTGGAAGCCTGAGCTTTGGTCACGAAGATTCTGTGTTTAGTTTCCTTAAGCAGGGAATACAGAAAGCAAATCCGTATTTACTTGGTGAAAAATGTTCGGCTGCAGATTTATATGTGGCTTATTGTTTAATCTTTGCTATTTCCTCCGAAATATTACCACCTTTTGATGAGTTCAAGCCTTTTCTACAGCAGATGGCGTACCGTGATTCACTCAAAGATATTCCATGGTTTTAGCGATACCGTACTTAGCTGAAACCTTATTTATTGTCATCCATACATAAAAAAACCACGCCGTAGCGTGGTTTTTTAAGTCAGGTCAATTATTATTTAACATGAAGCTTGTTGAACAGCGCCTTGCTTGTGCTTTCCATAGATTGAGGAATGGCAAGAGCTGCTACGAAGCGGTCTGGACGCAGGATGACGATAGAATCTTTGGTCTTGCCAAACCATGTATGGATATCAGTGCCGATATCACCAATGGTAATAACATCTTCATATTGCTTGCGCTGTTGATTAGACAGCTGGACCGCAGGAATGACCTGAATGAACTTCACACCAAGTTTTTTTCATTGCTGCATTGATTCCTTGCTTAAGCCCCATTTCGGATCTACACCCCAGGCAATGATAGCAAAATCATTACCAATGACTTCATCCAGTAATACTGTTTCACCAGATTCCAGTTTGACCTGTGGCTGAATGAACATTTTGCCAACTGGAGAATCTTTCTGAGCATTCGCCAGTAACGCACCATCATGATATTTCGGCATTGGTTTAAAGCGCATTTCCAGCAGGTACTGTTTGATTGGCTTAATATAGTTCAATGCATAGGCAATACCGTCACGCACAAAACCTTGCCATTTTTTCGGTGGCGCAAGCACGTGCCCTGCCATGACTGAAAGATCGATCATCGCTTTGGCATGGTCCTTACGTTCTACCTGATAAGAGTCCAGCAAGTCTGGACCTGCTTTGCCTTGTACCACTAGTGCTACTTTCCAAGCCAGGTTAAAGGCATCACGCATACCGCTGTTATAGCCTTGACCTTGCCATACAGGCATGATGTGCGCAGCATCACCGGCAAGCAGAATACGGTCGGCACGGAATTTGTCCGCAATACGCGCATTATGGGTATAAACACGCTGACGGATCACTTCAATACCATCAGTATTTGGCAGGACTTTAGACAAGAGTTGGGCAATATTTTCTGGCTTGCTCAATTCTTCCTGCGTTTCACCTGGCATGACCATGAATTCGAAACGACGGATACCCTGAGGCAGGGCAGCAGATACATAAGGGCGCACCGGGTCACAGCACAGGTAAATATGCGGGGTTGCCAATGGGTCATTGTCGATATCGATCACAATCCACTGGTTTGGTGCAGTTTCACCCTCAAATGGAATATTTAAAGTACGACGCACATAAGAGTTACCGCCATCACATGCGATCAGGTATTGCGCGCGTACAACTTCCGAACCACCATCTTTGCTCTGAACATTTAGTGTTACGCCGTCAGCATCCTGGCTGAAATGAGTCAGGTGACGAGAGAACAGTACTTCAGTTTTCTTATACTTTTTTAGATCTTGCAGCAGAACATTGTCTACCTGTGGCTGAATAAATGCATTACGGCGAGAGAAGCCAAACTCACGTGTCAGTGGTTGAATATCCGCAAAACAGCGACCTTTTGGAGTCAGGAAACGCATCGCATGGTTGGGTGTAGTATGTGGAAGGACCTGATCCACCAGACCTAATGATTGAATCGTACGCAATGATTCATCATCAATGCCAATTGCACGAGGGTAATCAATCAGGCTGTCCAGCTGTTCAATTACAGTGACCTGTACCCCCTGTTTACTCAGGTAGTTGGCAATCGTCAGACCTATCGGACCTGCACCCAAAATGGCTACTTCAGTTGTGTAATTTGCATTGCTTATCGCAAGGTTCCTTAAATCCGTCCAGAATGAAGTTGATTAAGGGCTAAATCCAAAGTCTAAACAAGCTATGCCATAGTCGGTGCTACATAGTTATAATGCATGGTGAAAAAGCAATTTTAATATTTATATTATTGATAAATATTAAAATTCATTAATATATCTCATAGTCGGGAGTGATTTAATAATCATCATTTATTATGGTGGAAAGCAAAAAGAGCTTAGAAAAACGGCTGAATGCAGAGGTCTGCAATCAGCCATTTAAAGTTCCTGTAGAGTATGGACCATAAATCCACTGGAGAGTTACCCAACAGGAGCTATGAGTACCCGAATGAACGGCTACTCATTATCGGTAAAAGCAAAATTGCCTTATTGAGCAGAGGATGCTTTTGGTGTTTTAGTTGCAGGTTCTACAGCTGCTTCAGACGCTGGTTGTTCTGCAGTCGCCGGAGCAGTTGCAGCTTGAGTTTCAGGAAGCTCCTGAGTGCTCACGACAACTTTTTCTTCTTCAGTTGTTGCTTTGCTATCTGTGGTTTTAGTTGCTGCGAAGCTAGTTGCCGCTGCTGCACTTAGTGTGGTTGCAAGTAGAATTTGAGCATAGTTCATGTTTGGCATCCTTATAGGTTTTATTCACAAGTCATTTATTGTGTTGACCATCACATCAACACAACAGGGACTTATGCTAGGGACTGAAAATTCGTACCGCAATTGATTTAACAGAAGGTACAGAACAATATATACGTCCGATATACAAAACTCAGGGTTATGTTTTATTTTGGTTAAATTTAACCCCAAAAAATCAATTAAAATGTTTTAAAACATTTCATAATTGGTTAAATTTTAAGCTTATGTCAGTGGTTGCCTACGCTGAAAATTGGTAAAAACTGACAGAATTGAAGTTTTGAGGAACTTACTAGTTACATCAGTAAATTAACTCCCTGCAAGCCAAATGGCATTGTTATAATGTATCAATCTCCTCATTTTCATTGCTATGTGAGCTCGCCTTGAAACTCCTTTCTCCTTCATCTGCAGTGCCCGTGCATATTATTTCCGGTTTTTTAGGGGCAGGAAAAACCACACTACTGAAGCATTTGCTCAGTCAAAAGCCGGAAAATGAAGTCTGGGCAGTATTGATGAATGAGTTTGGTCAGATTGGCGTCGACCAGCAATTATTACCTCAGGATCAGGGCTATGCAGTAAAAGAACTGTTGGGTGGCTGTTTATGTTGTAGCAGTCAGTTGCCGATGCAGATTGCTTTATCCCGGCTATTGTCAGAAACCAAACCGGACCGGCTATTTATTGAACCCACAGGACTCGGGCATCCCGGGCAATTGCTGGAGCAGCTCACCGAACCGCATTGGCAGAGTCATTTGAAAATGCAGGCTTTGGTCACGGTAGTCGATGGTTCACGTTTACATGATCAGGATTGGACGCATCAGAACCTGTATGCGGATCAGCTCAAGGCTGCACATATTGTCATTGTGTCGCATACCGATTTAATGACTGCAGAAGATCAGGAAAGTTTGAAACAGCTACAGCAGGAGTACCAGGCTTATAGCCAGGTCTGGTTATTTAGTGCAAATGGCCAGATTGATATTGAACAGCTCAAGCAGGACTATATCGGTTCTGTTCGTCAGATTCAGCCCTTGTTAAAACAGCAGCGTTCCCTTGGCGCAGATGTGGTTGCAGTGAAAATCCAGCAGCTACCTTATCATTATGTGGAATTCGCACAAGGTTATGCAGTGGCTGGCTGGAAGTTGCCAAAACGCTGGCAGTTTGATTTTTATGATCTGCTTGATTTGCTCTGTGAACAGCAGGACTGGCTACGTATCAAAGGGATTTTTAATACCAATCAGGGCTGGAAAAGCTTTAACTTTAATCCGGAGCAGTTTAACTATCAGTCAGCAGAAGAGGGTATTGATAACCGGGTCGAGATTATTTACCAGACTGAACGTGACTGGCTGAATTTTGAAACTGCGCTGATGCAATGTCGGATTGATGCGGAAGCAGGACATTCTGCTGGCTAAATTTTCTGGCATGGCGATAAATCTGTTCAGCAAAATCGATATAAATCTTATATGCTAGGCGCCAAATTTGAGGATTGTGTTATGGCGATTAAAGCAACGATTTACAAGGCTGACCTGAATATTGCCGATATGGATAACCATCGTTATCAAGACTATCAGTTAACGATGGCATTGCATCCTTCGGAAACCATTGAACGTCTAATGGTGCGTGTTTTGGCTTATGCACGTTTTGCTGGTGAAGCGCTTGAATTTACTAAAGACCTGTTTGAAACTGATGAACCTGCTCTCTGGGAGAAAGACCTGACCAGTCAACTGATACAGTGGATCGAAGTCGGCTTGCCCGATGAAGATAAGGTCAAAAAGGCAAGTGCCCGTTGCAAGAAAGTTGCAGTCGTGGCTTATGGTACTTCTGTCGATGAATGGTACAAGCGCAGTTCTAAACTGAAGACCCTATCCAATGTGGAAGTGTGGAAGCTGTCTCCGGCCAGTACCGAAGCGGTACAACAACTGTGTGAACGCACTATGCAGTTGCAGCTAAACATCATGGATAGTGAATGGACTTTGATTGGCGATCAGGCACAGGCTGTAATTGAGTGGGAACAGTTACAATAACAACTCACAAGGATGCAAGTTTCGACTTGTATCCTCGCCCCAATATTTCGTATATCTGGAGAGAATAATAAGTTCCAGGGACGAAGCATGTATCATGAACTTTATGATTTGCTGTTAGCAGTCGTGATTGGTGCGGTTATTGGAGCAGAACGGGAATATCATAGTAAATCTGCCGGACTGCGTACAATGATCATGGTCAGTCTGAGTTCCTGTCTATTTACTATTATTTCCTTAAAAATCGGCGTCGCCAACCCCGACCGTCTGGCAGCCAATGTCTTAACTGGCCTGGGTTTTCTGGGAGCCGGAGTGATTTTAAAAGATGATAACCGGATTTCTGGTATTACCACTGCAACTACGATCTGGATGACAGCTGCACTGGGCATGGCAGTCGGTGCCGGCTATGAACTGTTAAGTGTCTGGGCAACGGTGATCGTGCTGATCGTACTGGTTCTACTGGTCTATGTGCAACGTGGGATTGAGCATCTGAATCAAGAACGTAACTACGAAATTGTCTGTCCTTTTGAGCAGCATGAGCCGGATCATTATGAAAAACTGTTTAAACAATACAAATTAAAAGTCATTCATTCCAGCCAGCAAAAAATTGACCGGCGGATCACAGGCCGCTGGATCCTGATGGGTTCGGCTAAAAATCACCAGAAATTAACCCAGTATTTATTACAGGATAAGAAGATTCAGGAACTCAGCTTTTGATCCATTGCAGTTAAAGTCTGAGGAATTTGGCTCAATCGTGTTTATACTAGGGCTATTTGCAAAATGAAGGATATTGGCGATGACCAAAGAACTAGAAATTATTGACCTGGTGGTGGGTGAAGGTAAAGAAGCGGTAAAAGGTGCACTGATTACCACGCATTACACTGGCTGGCTGGAAGATGGAACCAAGTTTGATTCATCGCTGGATCGTGGTAATTATTTTGAGACGGTCATCGGCACTGGTCGTGTGATTAAAGGCTGGGATCAAGGCATCATCGGCATGAAAGTGGGGGGCAAACGTAAGCTGATCGTACCTGCTCATCTGGCTTATGGTGAACGTAAAATGGGGAACATTATCCCGGCAAATTCCAACCTGATTTTTGAAATCGAACTGTATGACGTTAAAACACGTGACTGATATTATATGACTTTCTGAACAGTACAATATGTCAGGAATTCAGCAGCAGGATAGCTCGTCGGTTATCCTGCTTTTTTATATGAAAAATCATTGGCAATATCCAACATTCCACGTACATTAGAATTAATAACAGTAGCTACAGGATGGCCTTTTTGCTCAGGTTTAGGGGGATTATGCTGATATTGGCATCGTGGTTGATGCTGATATTTTTGATGGGGACTACACGGATCGTGTGGGCTCAATATGACGCTGCTCCAGAATCTTATTTCCTAGCTCATCAGAATGAGGTCACCGAACTAAAATTTGATGAAGATAGTACCACCTTGTTGCAAGGCAAATGGCAGTTCTATCCACGTCAGTTCATTGAGCAACCAGATCCTGAACTCGAATCACAAGTAGTTGAACTTCCAGCTTCATTCAAGAGTCTCACCGGAACCAATGCCACTTATGGCACTTTTATTAGCCATTTTAAAATTCCCAAAAAATTTATCGGACAACGTTTAGCGATTCAGATTCCGAGTCAGTATGGTGCTTATAGCATTTATTTAAATGGGGATATCTTGCTGCGTCTTGGCAAAATCAGTAAAACCCCGACAGGGCAGGTGACTGAAAAGGCTCCTAAGATCGCATCTATTGTGCCACAGAATGAATATTTTACCTTAAGTATTCAGGTTTCCAACTATACTAATTTACATGGCGGACTAGAAAAGCCTCTGAAAATTGGCCCTTCTGCGACCATTAACCGACAGTTTATGTTGCAAATGCTGAGTATTGCTTTGGTCTGTGGCACAGTGCTGGGTGTAGGACTATTTACCATTTTATTTTCCCTGTTTCGCGGATCTGTGGAGCGAAATAGCCGCAGTGTATTTATTTTTGGCTTATTTATTATTTTTTTGGCACTGCATAATCTGTTTTCTGCGCCACATCCATACGCCATTGTAAGTAAAATCAGTTGGTTATGGGGCGCTCGTCTAGAATATCTGTTCACTTTTCTGGCAATCTTATTCTTCCTGAGCTACATGTACCTGTTTAAGCCGCGTTATATCCGACGTTCAATTTATTACGTAGGTGCGGGATTACTAATTTTTAATATCGCAGTAACCTTGTTTAGCACACCAGAAGTTTTTGAGCGTCTGGCTTTGTATAGCGTTATCTATGGTCTGGTGATACTGGGTAATTTTATTTACGGGTTTTATGTGACACTTTCTCAAGGAGATGAATATTCGTTCACTAACCTGTTTGCCATCATCTTTTTGTGTGTGACCTTTCTTAATGATTATCTGGTATTACTGAATGTAATTGAGAGCGTGCATCTGTCATTTATTTCGACCAGCCTGTATGTCTTGATCATTATGTTTCAACAATCTCGTAATTATGCCCATCAAACCTACTATACCGAGCGACTGAATAATAAATTAATGATCTTGAACAGTTCACTGGATCAGAAAGTCAAAGCACGTACCGAGCAACTGCGTGAACTGAATGCCAAACTCGAACATCAGGTGAATATTGATGCTTTGACGGGTGCCTATAACCGGCGTGCCTTAAATGAAGAAATCCAGCGCCTGTTTAATCAGACCATTCAACATCCTGAACAGACCTTGTCCTTTGCAATGATCGATGTGGATTACTTTAAAAAATATAATGATTATTATGGTCACTTAAAAGGTGATGAAGTATTACAACGGCTGGTTCAGGTGATTCAGCAGGTTCTGCCTAAACAGGGATATTTAGCGCGTTACGGAGGGGAAGAATTCGCAATTCTATTACATGATATGCCGATTGCGGAAGCCCGTGAAATTCTTGAAATCGTCCTGCTTGCAGTACGTGCAGAACAGTTAGAGCATGATAACCGCGGGGATGATAAAGATTATGTTACTGTAAGTATAGGGGTTGCCTATATGGATGCTCATCATCCTTATGCGGATATTCATACACTAATGAAAACAGCAGACCAGCATCTGTATGAAGCCAAACTTGCAGGTAGAGACCAAATCAAAAGCAAGGCTGTGGCAGCCTGATCAGAACTGAGGATAGGTGCTGGAAGATAAAGCTTTGAACAGGTGCAACGCAGGTTCATCCTGCATGTGGGGAGAAATATTCTGAAAACCAAGTTTAGTATAGTAGGGCAATGCAGTTCGTGTAGTTTCAATTTCAAGACGGTCAATTTTTTTAGGCGTCATAAAATCCAGCATGTAATAAAATAACTGTGTTCCATATCCCATGCGCTGCATACCGCTACTTACATAATGCATGCGGATTTCTCCCTGATCACTCACCATCAGAAAACCGACCACTCTGTCATGTACGGTATACACCCAGCAATCATTATATAGCATTTCCACAATCAGGGTGGAATGGGTAAATGCTTCAAGCCAGGTTTGTATACGGGTTTCCTCACGTTGATGATCCATGACACAGGAGCGAATACTGTCATGAACAACGTGTACAATTTGAGGAATATCCTGAACCTTTCCTTCACGAATCATAAGGCAAATTTAACTAAACTAAATAATAACGAGTGTTTCATTTAGCAGCATCTAAAGTATGAATGAAAGTCTAGGATTGTTATATTTTTAGGGAATTTTCCGGCAAAAAAACTCTTTATACAGCGTTTCTGTGGCGCATTTGTGTGGCTTGTTTAAATTGTTAGACAGCGTGTATTGATTTTTATTCGCATTTCCATTAGAGCTAAATTCTTTAGTCAGGATAAAAAATATTTTAGAAGTATTTAAAGAAATTATCCTATAGTGGGAAATATAAATTTTTCGAAATATTTTGAAATGACTAAAGTTGGGTATTTTTCAATCAATATGTTATGGTTTGTAAATGAACTGTAATTGAGTAGATCTGTGGTTACAGATTGAAGATAAGAAAAATGAATAAGAGGCTTATCCTATGGTCAAAGTAATGCTTATTATCTGTAGTGTTTTGGTGATGTATGTTGCCTGGATAATCGCCTTCAAAATCTATAAAGCCCGCTATCATGGTCAGCGCTTAAAGCCTGAAGCAGTGCCGCCATCTTCCCAAGATCAAACGTCTATTTCTACTGCACAAAAGCCACATGAACTGGCTATGACGGTAGATGCTTATGAGCTAGAACTGTTCGATGATATCGCTAAAATGTTATTCAAGCAGCCCGCGATTATTACCGAGCGTACTCAGGCTGAAGGGTTACAGCAGAAATGGTTGAATCGAATGCCGCTGCAGACCAATAGTGTGATCCGAAAAATGGACTTGGGAGAGTGGTCTATTTACTGGAATTTTTACGGTCAATCCATCGAGTATTATGTGGGACGTTATGGAGTTTTCTATACGCATGTGGACCGGCATGGAGAAGAACATCGATATGAACATCGTTTCGAGTCAGACCATGCACATTGTGCCTAATAAAGTTTTGAATGAATACGGATAACTGTTCAGGTTGATGCAATCTGTTTGGTCTATAAATTTCTTAACTATTAGTAGCCCTCATTCTTGTTTTTTGTCTATTGATGAAGCCAGTGCATATATTCTATAGGATCGAGGTCCTCAGCCATATGTCACTGTGCAAATATCCCTGTCTGTTATTCGCAAGCAGTCAGCATGCTAAAATCTGCTTTTGTCAGGAGCACGACAATGCTGATTGACTTCCGGCAGGCCCAACTGGGTCTTTTTATCGAATTGGCATGGAAAATTCAGGCACAGCCGCAGCAGTATCTCCAGTTTGATTCGGTATCAGATTTTTATAAGGCTACCTGGCTGAATAATTTTCCGAAAGGTACGACCTGGTATACCTCTGGGCTGGATGATGGTGCAGATGAGTTTGAAGCTGTCATTTGCTATCCCGGAGCCAAGCTGATCATCAGTAGTGGCGTGAAAACTCAAGTGTGGTTAAAGGTGGATGATTGACTGATGTGCCTTAATTTACCTAAACACTGCATAATGACTCTGGATCAGAAATTCAGTTTAATACTTTCGATATACAGCAAAGTTATCTGATTCTGAATTTGGCTTTATAATAAGCTTCCCCAATACAAGCGACATCCACAATTTAAAAAATAAAAAGGAAAACCACATGGCACATCAATTTACTGTAAAGGCAAACATCAATGGTGTTTCTATTGATGAATTTAAACGTCTGGTCAGTGATATCAGCATGCACGAAGCGGTCTGTCGTCGTATTCCGGCGCAGAACATGGAGATTCTGGTTTCTGAGAAACAGGGTGAAATCTATACCTTGAAACGTGCATATAATTTGGACGTGAATATTCCAGATATCGCAAAAAAACTGTTACGTGATGCTTTTCGTCTGCAACGTACCGACATCAGTAATCTGGAACATTTAACTTCTACAGTGGAGCTTGGTGCTAACCTGCCAATCGAAGCGACTTGCCAACGCGCAGTAAAAGGTGATGAACGTCAGATTGAGTTTCAACTGGACTGGACCGTAAAAGTAAAGGTGCCATTGGTCGGCGGCATGCTGGAAAAACATGCGGAAGGCGAAATCCGCAAATTTAGCCAGATTGAAATCAGTATCATTGAAGATGAAATCCGTAAAAGCCTGACTGCCTAAATGGCAAGAAGGTCAAAGAAAGAGCCCATATTTGGGCTCTTTTTTATCACAATATTTTATTGATCAGACTACCGATTTTTCAAATTTACTTCTGTAAATCAGGGCAGTGAACAGGGTCACCAGACATACAGTCCAGACATAGTACATTGCACCAATATTGCTATACAGGCTAAGCCATTGTACGAGTGGCAAGGTAATTCCGCCGGCAATGGCATAGGCCAGATTGTAAGAGAAAGAGATACCGGTAAAGCGGATCTGTGCCGGAAACATTTTCACCATGCTGTAAGACACCATCCCGACTGTACCGGAGCTTAAACCTAACAACATATACAGCATGAACACGGTTGACGGTGCAACATGGCCTAGGCTGTTATAGAAAATGCCCGCCATAGTTGCAACTAGAAGAGAACCAAACAGAATGACACGCCCAGCACCAAAACGATCGGCCAATATACCTGCCAGTACACAGCCCACCATTTGCATCACAATCGCCGCACTTTGCATTTTGAAAGCATCGGCACGTTCAAAACCAAAAGCACCAACCAGCAGGTTTGGCATCGCCAGAATCAGCACCACTACACAGCCCGTCAAGAACCAGGTAAAAAGCATTCCAATCACGACACCGGTTTTATGCTTTGCCAGAACCTGTTTCACCGGCAATTCTTTTGCCAGTTCTTTTTTGGCCTGCATGGCTTTAAATACCGGTGTTTCTTTCAGGTAACTCCGCAGGTACAACGCTACAAAACCAAAAATACCACCGAGGATAAAGGGAATACGCCATGCCCAGTCTTTAATTTCTGCTTCAGAGAACTGTAAGGAAATAAAGAGTGACATCAAGGCTCCCAGCAGAATCCCGAGTGACAAGCCTGCGGTAAGCACACCATTGGCAATCCCGATACGGCGTTCAGGGACATGTTCAGAAACAAAGGTCCAGGCAGCAGGAATTTCACCACCAATGGCAATTCCTTGTAGCACACGCATTAACAGCAACAGAATTGGCGCTGCATAACCAATGCTTTCAAAGGTCGGCATGACCCCGATCATCAGAGTAGGGAGTGCCATTAACAGAATTGACAGGCTAAACAGTCGTTTACGTCCAATTAGATCACCAAAATGTGCCATCACTACACCGCCCAATGGACGGAAGAAATAACCCGTAGCAAAAATGCCGTAAGTATTCAACATGGCCCAGAAAGGACTGAGTGTGCTGGGGAAGAACAGCTCTGAAATGAGCTTGGCATAAAACACATAGATGACAAAATCATAAAACTCGAGCGCGCCGCCCAGTGATGAAAGTCCAAGAGTGCGTTTATCTGCTTGTGACAGGCGCGGAGGTGCATCCATGCTGAAATCCTTAATCCATTACTGAGTATTTGTTTGATTTTAAAAGAAACATTTTTTATTGAATAATCAATCTTTCTTTGCTCAAAATAAACTAAAAGTTATAAAAAAAGATATTTATAAAATGCTTTGGAATAATAAAAGTTGAAATTGAGCAAAGAACTGAACTAAAAAATAGAGATGATTGATTTTTTAGTTCATATTGATGTTCTTTCCTGATCAGGCTATTCGTTTAAACAGTTTTCAGTGATACAGATTACAAAAAAATCTGCTTTGGAACGCGCTAAAACTGGCTTATAAAGAGTAGAGGCATTGCCTTAAATGAAGAGAGATTTGACATGACTGTGTTAACCGTGGCCAGGCAAGGTGAGGCAATTTTAGGACTCGTTGCAACTGCTGTGGCAGATTCGGAATTCGGCAGTGAGTGGCTGTATCAGCTCAATAAAGCCATGATGGATACCATGCTTGACCGTCAGGGGGTAGGTATTGCTGCCCCACAAGTGTATATTTCCAAGCGGATCATTATTGTTGCTTCACGTCCAAACCTGCGTTATCCCGATGCACCGTATATGGAAGCAGTGACAATGCTCAATCCGGAAATTGTACATGTTTCTGAAGCACAAGTTCTGGGTGAAGAAGGCTGTTTGAGTGTGCCGGATCAAAGAGGCAAAGTTGCCCGGGCACAAGATATTCGGGTGCGTTATTACACCATGGAAGGTGTGCAGGTTGATGCTGAATTTAGTGGCTTTGCTGCACGGATTGTGCAGCATGAAATCGATCATCTGAATGGAATATTATTCACTGAGAGACTTTGAATCTTAGACTTAAGGCTTTTTAATGGCAGTGCCATAAGCAAAGACTTCCACCATTCCACCTTGCATGCCCAGTTCTGTAGTACTCAAGCGTAATCCCATAATCTGAGTAGCACCGATTTTCTCAGCTTCACGCTTCAGGCGAACAACAGCTTCCCGGCGTGCACGTTCCACAATACTTTCATAGCTGACCAGACGTCCACCCAAAATGTTCTGAATATTGGCAATCACATATTTAAAATAATCATGGGAAATCACTACATTGGAGCTAATCAGCTGACCTTCAAATTCTGAAGTTGTAAAACGGTGAGTATCCAGCACAATATGAGCAAGCCGTACTTCCTGTTCCGCCAGCTCTTTTAGATGTTTTCGTTCATAATAACGACCAAAGCCAAAACCTACCGAAAACAGCAGGGCAAAAACGACAAACTGAAAAATCAGGTTATCCATAGCTTAACCTGCTGACGGGAAGGGATCTGGAAGCTTTGGAACATTCGGCTCCACTACCACCGCTGTACCATATACAAACAGTTCAGATGCACCTTGGGCGATGTTAGACGTTGAGAAACGAATGCCGACAATTGCATTGGCACCCATCTGACGAGCTTTTTCAATCATCCGGTTCATCGCTTCTTGGCGCGATTCTTCCAGAAGTTCGGTATAGGCAGTCAGCTCACCGCCAACAATATTTTTCAAACCTGCGAGCAAATCACGGCCAACGTGTTTACTACGTACCGTACTGCCATAGACCACATCGATTTGACGGCTAATAACATGTCCCGGGACGGATTCCAGATTACTGAGTAGCATAAGGGATAGAGAACCTGATTCTGTTCCTTTGAAGATAAGAAACTCCAAGATAAAAAGCAATAAAAAAGCCCACCGAAGTGAGCTTTTTCAATAAGATCGAAAACCGAGACTTACTGCTGATTTGCCTGTTTACGTTCAGCTGTAGATGGCGGGTATTGAATCGTATCTGAGGTATTGGTTTTTAAACCACCACCCAGAGATTTGTACAATTCTACCTGGTTGTTCAGGTTCGCCTGTTCCAGCAATAACAAGCCTTGTTCGGCTGCATATGAAGTACGCTGTGCATCTAAGACAGTTAAATAGCTGTCAATCCCAGCACGGAAGCGGGCATTGGACAGACGATATGTCGTATTGGTTGCATCCACCAGACGACGTTGTGCAGCTAAACGGTCGCCAATGTTCTGACGCACTGCTAGTGCATCGTTGACTTCACGGAATGCAGTCTGAATGGATTTTTCATAATCTGACAGCGCAATTTGCTGATCTGTTTCAGAAATACGAATATTGGCCTGACGTGTACCCCAATCGAAAATTGGAATATCCAGACTTGGGCCTATAGACCACGCAAAACTGCCAGATTTGAACAGATCACCCAGATCCGCAGATGCAAAACCTGCAGAACCCGTCAGACTGATCGTTGGGTACAGACGTGCACGGGCAGCCCCAATATTGGCACCTGCCGCAGACAGACGGTATTCAGCTGCACGTACATCCGGACGGTTAATCAGTAGGTCACTTGGTAAGCCAGCACCTAGTGCTGCATTAGAGGTAATGCGGGTAACACGTTGTGCCGGTAACAGGTTAGCCGGTACAGGTTGACCCACAAGCAGGTTTAGCAGGTTTTGTGCCTGAGCCACCTGGGTGCGATAGTTGGCAACATCATTACGCGCAGTTTCAACAGAAATTTGCGCCTGACGTACTGGAAGTTCGCTATCGATCCCAACATCAAAACGTTTCTTGTTCAGGTTGTAAGATTCAAGCTGGGCTTTCAGCGTTTGCTCAGCCAGCGCCAGATTGGCATTGGCAAATGAGTAACTCAGCCATGCTTGGGCCACCTGACCGATCAGAGAAATCTGAGTCGCATCACGCGCACTTTGAGTCGCCAGATAAGTATCCAGTGCATTGTCACGCAAGCTGCGCACACGACCCCAGAAATCCAGCTCAAATGCAGTTACGCCTAGACCGACATTATAAGTCGTTACAGCGCCACGGCTTTGCGGGTTGTTACTGCCAGTATCCTGACGTAACACGCTGCCGCTCGCACCAATGGTTGGCAGGCGGTCATTTTCAGAAATCTGATAAGCCTGTTGGGCACGCTGAATGTTTAATGCGGCAGTACGCAAATCACGGTTATTGGTCAATGCCAAGTCCAGTACCTGTAACAGGCGCTGGTCAGCAAAGAATTCTTTATAACCCTGTTCTGCTACAGAAGTACCTGAAGCATTGGTATAACTGCTTGGGATATTTGCCTCTGCAACGGGCTCTGGGCCACGCATGCTTTGACATGCAGTCAAAGCAAGCGCGAGGGCAGATACCGCAATGCTACGACCTGTAATAGACCATATATTTTGCATTACGACTTGTACTCCTGATTTTGTTGTTTTGGTTTGTATTTAAAGATACTTCGAATCCACACGTAGAATACAGGAATAAAGAAGATACCTAAAAGAGTCGAACTGATTACACCACCAAGGACACCATAACCGACGGAGTGCTGGCTACCCGCACCGGCACCTGAAGCAAGTGCTAGTGGAAGTATACCAAAACCGAAGGCAAGAGTGGTCATGATAATTGGACGTAAACGCATTTTTGCCGCATGCAGGGTCGCATCAAACAACTCTTCGCCCTGTTCCTGCAGCTCTTTGGCGAACTCCACAATCAAGATTGCGTTTTTCGCAGAAAGACCAATTACGGCAATAATCGCTACCTGGAAGTAGATGTTATTCGACAGGTTCGGGTCTTTAAACAGAATCATACCGCCAAAGGTCAATAGTAATGCACCCACGATACCTAGTGGTACAACCAGAAGAACCGAGAATGGAATTGACCAGCTTTCATACAATGCAGCCAGACACAGGAACACGATCAACAGTGAAAGCGCGTACAAGAATGGTGCCTGTGCGCCAGACTCACGTTCTTCCAGAGACAGACCAGTCCATTCATAGTCGAAACCTTGCATGCCCATTTCAGGAAGCTTGGCAATGATTTCTTCCATCGCACGCATTGCATCACCTGAGCTCACGCCCGGTGCCGGTGTACCCTGAATGTTCATCGCAGATACACCATTATAGCGTTCCAGACGAGGCGAACCATAAGTCCATTCACCCGTTGCGAATGCCGAGAACGGAACCATTTCGCCACGGTTGTTACGAACATACCACTGGTTCAGGTCTTCCGGCATCATACGAGAGCTGGCTTCACCCTGAACGTACACTTTTTTCACACGACCACGGTCAAGGAAGTCGTTGATGTACGAACCACCCCACGCCATGCTCATGGTGCTGTTAATTTCAGCAACACTGACACCGAGTGCACCGGCTTGTGCATGATCGACAATGACACGGTACTGTGGAGTATCTTCCTGACCATTTGGACGCACACCAGCGAGACGC
Source organism: Acinetobacter sp. LCT-H3 (assembly GCF_001866125.1). Taxonomy (NCBI): domain Bacteria; kingdom Pseudomonadati; phylum Pseudomonadota; class Gammaproteobacteria; order Moraxellales; family Moraxellaceae; genus Acinetobacter; species Acinetobacter sp. LCT-H3. The sequence continues at coordinate 36,295 of NZ_MODX01000005.1, forward strand.
GAGTCTTGTGCTGCCAGCCCCAGAATCGTATTACGTGCTGCCAGAAGTTGCTCATGACTTTGACCACTTGCAGCTTTGAGCTGTAAGTTAAAGCCAGCCGATACACCAAGTTCAGGCATCGCAGGAAGCTGCAATGGCATGATATAAGATGCATCTTTGACAATCATGTTCAACGCCATACCACGTTGAATAATGGCACCGACTTGAGCTTCCGGACTGTTACGCTCTGACCAGTCTTTCAGTTTAATAAACGCTAGGCCTGCGTTTTGACCCACACCGGTAAAGGAGAAACCTGCCACACTAAACACGGACTCGACATGCTCTTTCTCGTTTTCCAAGAAATAATTCGTCATGGTGTTAACCACGTTGTCAGTACGTTCCAGTGTTGCATTTGGTGGTAACTGAACCAGCGTCATAACGACACCTTGGTCTTCATCCGGTAAGAACGAAGAAGGCAGTTTCTGGAATAACAGCACAATAATACCCAGTACCACGGCATACACCACGCCTGAGAAAATCTTGCTGTGAGTCATACGGTTGACGCCGCCCTGATATTTCACAGAAACCTTGTCAAAACTGCTATTAAACCAGCGGAAGAAACGCGCAAATATACCATTACTTTGCGGCTTGTTCGGATCATGCTGTTTCAGCAGGGTCGCACATAGGGCAGGGGTAAAGGTTAATGCCACTATCAGCGACAAGACCATTGCTGTGACCAGCGTAATCGAGAACTGACGATAAATAACCCCGGTGGTTCCACCGAAGAAAGCCATTGGAACGAATACTGCCGATAGCACCGAGGTAATACCAATCAGTGCACCAGAAATCTGTTTCATCGACTTTTCAGTTGCAGAAACCGGATCCAGATGCTCTTCCACCATGACCCGTTCGACGTTCTCGACCACAACAATCGCGTCATCGACCAGAAGACCAATCGCCAGTACCATGGCAAACATGGTTAGGGTATTAATCGAGAAGCCAAAAACGTTAATCACCGCAAAGGTACCCAATACCACGACTGGAACTGCCATGGTTGGAATAATGGTAGCACGCCAGTTCTGCAGGAACAGGAACATGACCAGGAACACTAGAATAATTGCTTCGATCAGCGTTTTAACTACACTCTTGATCGACAGTTCAATAAATGGCGTGGTGTCAAAAGCCAGTTGGTCGACCATGCCTTGCGGATAGTTCGGACGTAACTGCTCTAAGCGTTCTTCTACTGCTTGGGCTGTATCAAGTGCGTTAGCACCAGTGGCAAGTTTAATTGCCACACCACCAGCCGGTTTACCGTTAAACTTCGAATCAAACTGGTAGTTGTCTGCACCTAGTTCTACACGTGCGACATCGCCCAGACGGACTTGAGCACCTGAAGTGGTGTTTTTCAGGAAGATATTGCTGAACTGTTCTGGAGTTTGCAGCAGGCTTTGTGCGGTGACAGTCGCATTCAGAACTTGTCCTTCAACAGCTGGTGCACCACCGAGCTGACCCACAGCGACCTGAGCATTCTGGGTACGAATGGCAGTCGCAATATCACTTGGCGTGACTTGCAGGCTCGCCATTTTGGCTGGATCAAGCCAGATTCGCATAGCATAAGAACCACCAAAGACCTGAACTTCACCCACCCCAGCCACACGGCTTAAAGGTTCAGAAATGTTCGAATTTACATAGTCTTTGATATCATCGGCGTTCATGCTGCCATCAGGTGAATAGAAAGCCAATACCTGCAGGAAGCTGGCGCCTGATTTGGTAACACGCACACCCTGACGCTGTACATCTTCAGGAAGAAGTGCAGTCGCAGACTGTAGTTTGTTCTGAACCTGAACCTGTGCGATATCAGGATCGACACCTTGTTCAAAGTTCAAGGAAATAGACGAAGAACCGTTACCCGCACTGTTAGATGAGATATAACGCAGACCATCCAGACCATTCATTTGCTGCTCGATGATCTGAGTTACAGTATTTTCGACCGTTTCAGCAGATGCACCTGGATAAGTCGCAGAAATCGTAACTGTAGGCGGTGCAATGGTTGGATACTGGGCAATCGGCATTTTGGTCAGGGTCAAAATACCTGCCAGCATGATGACCAGTGCAATCACCCAGGCAAAGATAGGACGATGAATAAAAAATTGAGCCATAAACCTTACTCCTTATGCTTTGGCAGCAGGTTTTTGTTCAGATTGTTCTTTTGCATCATCCGCTTTTTGCGCTGCACCAGGTTGTTGGGCAGTGGGTTGTGCAGCACCCTGTGGTGCAGCAGCTTGAGGCTGGTAAGGTTTAGCCACGACCTGTTGTTCCGGTTTTACTTTCGCAATACCATCTACAATCACTTTATCACCCGGCTTCAAACCTTCAGTCACGATCCAGTTGCTGCCTTGAGTACCGACTGTCGTTACTGGACGTGGAGTCACTTTATTATCAGCACCCACCAGCATCGCCATAGCTTGACCGGTAGGCGTACGTGTTAATGCTGCCTGAGGAATCAGGTAAGCATTTGGTACTTCACCCTGAACGATTTGCGCAGTAGCAAACATACCTGGTAGCAACAGGTGATTCTTGTTCGGGAATACTGCACGCAGTGTCACTGTACCAGTTTCTGGATTCACGCTGGCATCAGAGAATGCTAAACGGCCTTCAACCGGATAGATGCTGCCATCTTCCAGTTTTAACTTCACACGTGTGTTATTAGAGCTGTTCAGGTCACCTTTACTCAACTGCTGACGCAGACGCAGCAATTCCGCGCTTGACTGATTAATATCTACATAGATTGGATCCAGACGCTGAATGGTTACCAGCGGCTCTGGCTGGTTTGCAGTTACCAGCGCACCTGCAGTGATTGAAGAACGGTTAGTCTGACCAGAAATTGGCGCACGTACAGTTGAATAGCCTAAGTTAATTTGAGCATTACGCAATGTTGCACGGTTCGCATTCAAATCAGCTTCAGCCAGTTTAACCTGCGCTACAATGTCATCATATTCCTGCTTGGAAATCGCGTTAGTACCAACCAGTTGACGGTAACGACCTTCTTTAACACGTAACACGCCCAGATTTGCCTCAGCACGTGCAATTGCTGCACGAGCATTGTCCACTGTGGCACGGTTAGTACTAGAGTCGATTTCATACAGCGCCTGACCTTCACGGACATAGCTGCCTTCGCTGAATAAGCGTTTTAGCACGACACCAGTCGCCTGTGGACGTACTTCTGAAATCTCAAATGCTGTTGTGCGACCTGAGAGTTCAACAGACTGCTCAACGCTTTGTGGCTGTGCAACCAGCACACCAACTTCAGTCGGTGGCATTTGCTGTTGAGCACCAGCTTGCTGGCCCTCTTTAGGATCTTTGCTACAGCCAACAAGCGCGATACTTGTTGCTAATGCGCAAGCAGTCAGGGCAGGTGCCCAAAGCTTTGCAGACATCATTGTTCCACCTCGATTAGATTTTTATCTAAATTTTTTATTTGTAACTTATTGTATTTAAAAAATTAAATACAATGACAAGATCCAAATAAAACTTATACTCCGGTCGGCGATTACTTCTGGAGGAAACTATATTCACCAAAGGTTTTTTAAAATTCTTATGCCCATCACACCATCAGTTTATGAGGAAGATATTGCTGGCTGATGTAAATCACCAAGCGACATAACTGGAATGGGCAATCTGTATTGTTCAATTTATGAAATATCCAGAAGGCCATACTGAGGCAATGAGAATTTTAAGTCGCCATTTGAGAATAAATCCTCCAAGAATTCCGATACATATAAAATTAAGTTTGCATACTTTTTATACCAAACTGGGGCAATACACCAGCAGATGGTTAAAAGTAATACAAATGGCATGCCATACAGACACCTTATGGCTGCGGTTATTTAATACAGACAGATCTCTGTGTAGTACTTTATTTATTCAGCAATCAGCAAATCAAACTTGCTATAAACTGAATCAAGAAGAACGAACACACTGAAAATTAAATAAAAAAACCGACAAAAAGCAACAAGTAGGGCATGCCAGATATCCTTGTTCTTTCTAACCGACATGATAGCGGTTAACCGTCTGTCCTGAAGTGTACTTGTCAGTACACTTTTTTTCAAGTGTGCGTAATTTATACAAAATCCATATTTTTATTAGGTAATTCTGTTGATAAATCAACAAGAATTGTCTCAGTTTCAACCTTTGCTGATTGTATGATTTTCGTCAATATCAACATCTTGCTTTGGTGGCCAGAAGAAATCGCTCGGTCGAGTCAGGAAGTGGGTCATGACCAGTTTCGCCAGTGGTTTCCATTGTTCGAAACGCACCCGACGTGCACGTAATGCCACAATAATGGTCAGACTAAAACTGACAAACAGGTTAGTCAGACCAATCAGTAGAACACCTAGAAACGACACCACCACCAGGCCAATATCAGGCCCATTAATATTTATCAGTCCTTGAATAAAGTTGGCCGAAGCAAAGGCAATATGACGAATATCCAGCGGCATACCGAGAATAAAACCAATAGTGCCCATACTGCCGAGCATGATCCCGAAAATAAAGTTACCCCCCAAGGCTCCCAAATTACGTTCCATATATTCGGAAAATTTGTTTAAACGCTCTTGTCCCATCAGGTTAGCCAGACGGGCATGGGCTTTCAGACGTGGTCCGACCTTACGATATACCGCCATATTGTCAAAATAACCTGCGAGCAGGCCAGACAGGAAAAGACAAACCCCGGCAATCGCAGCATGTGGAATCGCAAGTGAAGTAAACGGGTTCAGGTCATGTAAGGTCTTGGCCGCTTTGGCATGATTCATTAAAGGTTCATGAAGGGCTGCATCCCACATAAAGGTCAGCAAGGCAGCAACGGGTATGGCAATCGAAATATTCCCGAGGATTGCTACAAACTGGGTCCGGATAATATTTACGATCAACGCGGCCAGTTCAGCAATTTGCGCGGTTTTAGAGCCTTTACGCTGTTGTACGGTAGAAGCCAGTGCAGCTGCGGTCATCGCGGGCTGTTTGGTTGCTACAGTAAAATGCAGCACATGGATGAGCATAAAGCCCAGTGAGTAATTCATGCTGTAGCTAAAAGCTTGCATGAGCGGTGCCATGGTGACACGTGCCATAAGTATCTTCAGGGTAGCCATAGTGGCAATAATGACCCCGGCACCCGCTGCGGCCTTATACATGGCCAGGAAGCCCTGCTTGTCGGTACTTACATAATGTTCACCGGTTTTACTGGCATTTTCAGTCACCTGTAAAGCCAGGAGTTCACTATTGGTAGTCAGTAAGGCACGCACACTGCGTTCACTATAAATTGCTTCGGTAATATCGGCGATAAACAGGCCAATGGATTGATAACGCAGGTTATCATCATCCAGCACCATATTCAGCAGGATTTCAATCCGTTCCAGACACTGTTCCAGTAAGGCCAGCATATAGGTCAGGCTGACACTGACCCCAATCCGTTTGGTAGAGCGGCGAATTTTGGCGACAACATCGTGACACTGCTCCAGCATGACCAGAGCTTGGGAAGCATCTGGCGGCGTAATCGCATCCACCAGTTCTACCGTGTTATAGCGTTTTTTATATTCCTGGATAAATTCAATGATCTCACGGTTTTGCACCAGAAAAGGTGATTCATATTCCATGAGCTCAGGCTGAGCATTAATAAATTCAGGATGCAGGGCAATACCACTGACGCGATATGACAGGATAGTCAGTGCCTTGATCAGTTCATCTTTAATCCGGGTTTTTTCAGGCTGATTAGAATGACCCTGATTCATCACGCTAAACAGTCGCAGCCAGTCTTCATCGGCCAGATAGTCGAGCCAGTAGCGGTCACTGCGTTCATGAAATACCCGACGCATCAGTTCCTGCAGGCTTTTATCATCCGGAATCATGGGCAGAATATGTGCACCAATACGCTGATTGAGCTGATTCCAGAAACCGTCCAGGGATAAAATACCTGTATCAGAAAACAGGCTGGTCTGTTTGTAGCGGTTAATCACGCGCAGCACAAAGGTCTGCAAGGTAGAAACCGCATTGGGAGTGATCAGTAAGGACTGTAAAAATGCCTGAAATTTTTCTTCGATTTCTTCGGTATTCTTGCTGTCTATTGGCCGTATACGATTCACGAGTTCAATTAACAGGTTTTCATCCAGCTTCGCTTGAGGCTGCTCAAGCTGTTGCTGCATGCTTTGGAAAATATCGAGAAACTTAATATGCATAGGCGAGGTGGGTATCTATTGAATGCGATGAAGCGCAAGTTTGGCCAGGTTAATCAGCGCCTGACGGTATTCAGAATCCGGCAGTAGATCCAGTGCAGCGATCGCAGCTTCGGTTTCTTCAGTCGCACGCTGACGGCAGTAATCCAGAGCACCGGATGCATTGACAATATGAATCACCTGTTCAAGGTGGTCAGTACCGCCCGTTGCAATGCTCTTACGCACAATCTCGAAGTCATCCCCAGAGGTATTCTTCAGTGCCGCAATCAATGGCAAGGTCGGTTTACCTTCCATCAGGTCATCCCCGATATTCTTGCCCAGTGTTTCTGCATCTGAGGTGTAATCCAGAATATCGTCAATGATCTGGAATGCATTTCCAAAGTGACCGGCAAAAGTTCGTAGCGGGGCACGGAACTCTTCTTTACCAGTCAGGATGGCAGCACCTTCAGTCGCCAGTTCAAATAGGCGAGAAGTTTTACCATGAATAATATTTAAATACGTTTCTTCAGTTGTTTCAGGCTGATGTTGCGACTGCAACTGCAATACTTCACCCTCGGCAATTTCACAGGTACCAGTTGAGAAGTCCTTGAGTAAGACCATATTGTTCAGATCAACCAGCAGGTCAAAGGCACGTGAGATCAGGAAGTCACCGACCAATACGGCAGTCTGGTTATTCCAGGTCGCATTCGCAGTTGGACGGCCACGGCGCAGGCCAGACTCATCCACGACGTCATCATGTACCAGCGTTGCAGTATGTAGCATTTCAATGATCGCCGCGAGTTTACGATGCTGATCCAGATCATCTGCGCCACAGGCTTTGGCTGCCAGTAAACACATAATCGGGCGCATACGCTTGCCACCGGCTTCAACCACATGTTTGCTCACTGCCATGACTAAGGCAACTTTTGAAGTAATCCCCTCATTAATGAATGTGTCCATCGCAGCAAAGTCATGTGCCACAGGAGCGAGAATATCTTGCTTAAAGTCGATGGTCATGTGAAAGGAAACCTCTAGTTTGGTGAATCTCAAGTCGGTAGTTTAACAATTTATAACATCCATGAAACATAAGAAACGTACAAACTCCACTAAAAATCAGTTTTTTATGATTAATATAATCCATCCAGCCCGATTCTGGTGGCTGACTGTACTCTATCGATTTATCTTTACGGATCATGTGATCCGAAATTTGTGGCTCAGTATACTACTCAAAAATAACCGTCCGGCTCTGTTGATTTTTGTAGCAAAAAATTGCATGAGTGTCTGATTTTACTAAAATTAGTATAATCTCAAAGAGATGGATAAATGCGTTCATCAATATTTCTATAAAATGGCTTGTTGTTTATACGAATATCCCTTAAAATCTTTGCCCTTGTATAACCCCCAGTGGCGTACGTTTTAAGACCGGTATATCCCTTTATCGGCACGACGACACGGGCATATTTGGAGTACATTATGTACGCAGTAATCCAAAGCGGTGGTAAACAGCACCGTGTAGTTGAGGGTGAAACCCTTAAAGTTGAATTATTGAAAGCTGAAACTGGCGCAACTGTTACTTTTGATGACGTGTTGATGCTTGTAAACGGTGAAAGCATTCAAATCGGTGCTCCAGTGGTAGCTGGCGCTAAAGTAACTGCAGAAGTAGTTAGCCATGGTCGTCACGACAAAATCCGCATCATCAAAATGCGTCGTCGTAAGCACTACCGTAAACAACAAGGTCACCGTCAATGGTTTACCGAGTTGAAAATTACTAGCATTTCAGGCTAATTACTAGGAGTAATGAGACATGGCAACTAAAAAAGCCGGTGGTTCGACTAAGAACGGTCGTGATTCGAATCCTAAGATGTTAGGTGTTAAAGTTTACGGTGGTCAAACTGTAACTGCAGGTAACATCATCGTTCGTCAACGTGGTACTGAATTCCACGCTGGTGTTAACGTAGGTATGGGCCGTGACCATACTTTATTTGCTACTGCTGATGGCGTAGTAAAATTCGAAGTGAAAGGCCAGTTCGGTCGTCGCTACGTATCTGTTGAAGCATAATCTGCGACAATAGAGAAAACCCACAGATTCTGTGGGTTTTTTTATGCTTGAAGATTGACGAGTTAGTCTGAAACATATGGCTGAAGAATAAACGTTCATCTTCATCATGATGAACAAAAGCAGGGATTTTGCATTAATAACAATACAAAACTTCTTATTTTCTATCATCTTAGTTTTTGAAATTCGTTTAAGATGAGCCATTAGATACATAGCGATATGCAAATACAAAAAGGTGAGATTATGAATATGCTTCGTAAAACTGTATGTGCCATAACAATCGGTGCGGCAACACTGGCTCCTGTCATGAGCACGACTGTATTTGCCGCAACTGCAGCGACGGAGCAGCAAGCCACTGCCAATCTGGTGAAGCAGCTCAGTAATATCCGTAGCTTAACGGCAAACTTTGAGCAAACCACCAAGATTACCAATCCGAAAGCAACTCAGAAAAAGGGTTTGAGCGCCCAGCACATGAACCAGACCTTTCGTGGTGTGATGAAAGTGCAGCGTCCGGGTAAATTCTATTGGGAAACTACGGCACCTTCGAAACAGACAATTGCTACCACAGGAAAAACTGTCTGGATCTATGACCCAGACTTGCAGCAAGCCGTTCGTCAGAGCCTGGATGAACAAGTCTCCAATACACCAGCATTATTGCTCTCTGGAAATACCAACCAGATCATGCAGTCTTATCGTGTGACACAGCCAAATAAAGGCAAGACTTATTACAAGCTGTATCCAAAGGCAAGTGATGGTGTATTTGAAAGCCTGACGATTAGCTTTGGCGCTAACAAGGCACCGAGTCTGATGATTCTGGAAGATTCATTGGGTCAAACCACTTATATCAACTTTAGCAATGTGAAAGTGAATGCCAGCATTCCGGCATCTACCTTTAATTTCACACCGCCTAAAGGAACGGACATTATTGATCAATAAGCATCAATGTCAGCAAAATAAAAAAAGCAACCTTCGGGTTGCTTTTTATTTGCCAATAATAGAAATGGATTTGGAGATATTACAAGGTTTGTCTATATCTAGAGATTCAGGCGTTTTAGAATAATCAAAATTCAAGTCAATTAAATTATGAAATTTCAGGTGCTTAGGATGAAAATGACTTCATTTAAAACCGGCTGGATCAGCTGTATTTTATGTTTAAATGTGGGGTTGTTTGCCTGTCAGCCTCAAACGTCTTCAGTCAATGCATCTGCGCAAACAGAAGAAGCAGGGCAAATACAATCCAAAACCATTCCAGTGAAAGGTGTTAATCAGGTCGTGTGCGAAGTAGAGAGTTGTGTGCGCTTTGATCTGCAAACTGTAGATACCAATATGGCTTGGATTGACCAGTATTTTCTAGAGCGTATGCAGCGTACCGAACCAGTTGCCTTTAGGAAAGTAAGCAGTGATAAAATCAAAGCAAAGGATCAGCCGAAATTTATTGAGCAGCGTTCCATTCAGGCCAGTTACCTGAATCAGCATGGTCACCTGGCGACTTTTATATTCAAAACTGCTCATCAGCCTAGACGTGCAGCACAGCCACAATCTCATACTGAATACGTCAATCTGGACCTAAAGCAAAAGAAGCGTCTGGCTCTTTATCAAATTATGCTGGGCAATACTGAAGAAAAGTTAAAACAAAGCTTGTATCAAGAAAACAAAGACTGGTTGGATCGTGCCCAAGTAACATCAAAGCAATTGGAATTAAGTGATAATTATTATTTTGACAGTCAAGGCTTGGTACTGATTTATCCAGCAGGTGAGTTGAGCAAGTCCACAAGTGTGATGGTAGAATTAAAAGTACCTTATACGGCATTAAACGGGATCATCCGACCTGAATATTTATCCATTTTGCCAAAAACAACCCCTTAAATATTGTGCTAATAAGGCGCAGCCATTCACCAGGTCACTGTATTTTTTGCCGTTAAGAGCTTACACTATAGCCAGTTTTTTTCTTATCTAAAGATTGGCTATGATCGACCCGAAATTACTCAGAAATAATATTGAGGCTGTAAATTTAGCCTTGGCAAAACGTGGTGTTCAACTGAATGTCGAGGAGTGGGCATCACTTGAAGCTCGCCGTAAAGAAATTCAGTCCAAAACTGAATCGCTACAAGCTGAGCGTAATGCGGGTGCGAAACAAGTTGGCCAAATCAAAAAAGCCGGTGGCGATGCGTCTGAAATCATGGCACGCATGTCTGCAATTGGCGATGAAATTAAAGCAGCAGAAGCAGCACTGGCTGAATTGCAAGCTGAACTGGAAGAAAAATCCCTGTCTATTCCAAACTTGCCAGATGAATCTGTTCCTGAAGGTAAAGATGAGTCTGACAACGTGGAAATCCTGAAATGGGGTACACCACGCGAATTTGATTTTGAAATCAAAGACCATACTGACCTGGGTGAAATGATGGGCGGTCTGGAATTTGAAACAGCAACTAAATTGACTGGTTCACGCTTCAGCGTTCTTAAAGGTCCTTTAGCGCGTCTACAACGCGCGTTGACTCAATTCATGCTGGATACGCACACCACCCAAAATGGTTATACCGAAGCCTATGTACCGTATTTAGTAAATGCTGATTCGCTACGTGGCACAGGTCAGTTACCCAAATTCGAAGAAGACCTGTTTAAGCTGCAAGGCGAAAAAGAATTTTATCTGATTCCAACAGCTGAAGTGCCAGTAACCAACTTCGTACGCGATGAAATTATTGATGCCGACCGTCTGCCACTGAAATATGCTGCACATACACCATGTTTCCGTAGTGAAGCAGGTTCTTATGGTCGTGATACCCGTGGCCTGATCCGTCAGCACCAGTTTGATAAAGTTGAAATGGTTCAGATCGTAAAACCTGAAGATTCTATGCAGGCACTGGAAGACTTAACTGGTCATGCGGAAGGTATCCTACAAGCTTTAGGTCTTCCATATCGTAAGATCATTCTGTGTGGCGGTGACATGGGCTTTGGTTCAACCAAGACTTATGATCTGGAAGTTTGGGTACCAAGCCAAAATACCTATCGTGAAATCTCTTCATGTTCAAATATGGGTGATTTCCAGGCACGTCGTATGAAAGCGCGTTACCGTGCCGACCAGAAGAAAACTGAATTTGTGCATACTTTAAATGGTTCAGGTCTGGCAGTGGGTCGTACCTTACTTGCTGTGATGGAAAACTACCAACGTGCAGATGGTTCAATTGAGATCCCTGAAGTATTGCGTCCGTACATGGGTGGTGCAACTTACATCGACTAAATATCGGTGTATGAACCAAAATGTGCATGAAAATTGCTTAGACAGTCAGATTTAAAACTTTTTGAGGCATTTTGTGGATATCTTTCCAATCTCGTTAAAGTTGCAACAGCAACCTTGTCTGATTGTCGGTGGTGGACATATTGCATACCGTAAAGCGGTATTGCTACAGAAAGCAGGCGCAGTTATCTCGGTAATTGCACCTGAAATTGAAGCAGCTCTGCTTGAGATTATTCAAGCAACTGCTGGCCAATATGTTCAGGCACCTTTCAATCCTGAAATTCCATTACGCTCTTATCGTCTGGTGATTGCAGCGACTGATGATGCTGAAGTCAACCGTCAAGTCTTTAATGCCTGTGAAGCTGAAAATGTTCTGGTGAACAGTGTAGATGATCCACCGCATTGCCGCTTTATGGTTCCGGCGATTATTGACCGTTCACCGCTGGTGATTTCGGTGGCATCAAATGGCACGTCACCAGTGTTATCCCGTCAGATTCGTACCCAGCTAGAAACCACCATTCCACATGGTATGGGTAAACTGGCTGAATTCTCAGGTAAGTGGCGTAGCGCGGTAAAAGCCAAGATTGCTAATCCAGATGAACGCCGTATTTTCTGGGAAGAGCTTTATGCTAGTCCTTTGAAAGAACAGGTGTTTAATGACAATCTGGCTGAAGCTGATCATCTGATTGAACAGGCACTACTGGAATGGCAAAAGCCAAAAGGTGAGGTTTACCTCGTTGGCGCAGGTCCTGGTGATCCAGAACTCTTGACCTTAAAAGCATTGCGTTTAATGCAACAAGCCGATGTGGTGATTTATGATCGTCTGGTCTCTGCATCAATCATGGACTTGTGCCGCCGTGATGCAGAGAAGATCTACGTTGGTAAAGCACGATCTAATCATGCAGTGCCACAAGAAGGGATCAATGCCTTACTGGTAAAATATGCCAGTGAAGGTAAGCGTGTCTGTCGTCTGAAAGGTGGTGATCCGTTTATCTTTGGCCGTGGTGGTGAAGAGATTGAAGAACTGTTCGCTGCGGGTGTGGCTTTCCAGGTGGTGCCAGGTATTACCGCGGCTTCTGGCTGTTCAGCCTATGCCGGTATTCCACTGACTCATCGTGATTATGCGCAAAGTGTACGTTTCCTGACAGGTCACTTAAAAGAAGGTTCACCCGAGCTGCCTTGGAGTGAACTGGTCTATGAAAACCAGACTTTAGTGCTGTATATGGGTTTGGTTGGTCTGGAAAAGATCTGTACGCAACTGATCGCGCATGGCCAGCGCCCGGATATGCCGGTGGCCTTAGTGTCTAAAGGCACTACACCTGAGCAAAAAGTAGTAATTGGAACGCTCCAAGATATTGCATCTAAAGTCTCTGAGCACCATATTCAAGCACCAACTTTGACCATTATCGGTGAAGTGGTGCGTTTACGTGAAAAACTTAAGTGGTCGTAAACGACCACTTAACTCCCCAAAAGTAGAGAAAAGCTGTGATCCATGTTGTTTTATATGAGCCTGAAATTCCTGCCAATACAGGTAATATTATTCGCCTATGCGCAAATACGGGAGCACAGTTGCATTTAGTCAAGCCGCTGGGCTTTGAACTGGATGACAAAAAGCTAAAACGTGCTGGTCTGGATTATCACGAATATGCCAATATGCAAATCTGGGAAAATATTGAAGAATGTTTGGCAGACTTAGCTTCTCAAGGCATTGGTGCAGATGCGGTCTATCCATTGACGACTAAAGGTTCTGAAACCCCACATACTTCAGACTTAAATCGTCCTGTGGCTTTGTTGATGGGGCCGGAAACACGTGGTCTGCCAGAAAATGTGCGTATGATGTTCCCGAAAGAACACTGGATCCGTCTGCCAATGGCTGAAAATTCGCGTAGTCTGAACCTGTCTAATGCGACAGCAGTGATTGTGTACGAAGCCTGGCGTCAGCAGGGGTTTAAAACGCTTTAATTAGTATTCTTTCTTTTAAGAAGCTGCCAATTGGCGGCTTTTTTTGATTTGTGTAACAAGGCTTGTGCAGTGGTTGGTCATTGGGCTTATCTTCGGTATAAATAATTTGAGAACACAAAAAAAGGAAAAAAACTTGAATAAGGGGTGGATCACAGCGAGTTGTGCGGTTTTATTAATGTTTAGTGGAGCAAGCCAGGCACAGCCAGAACCACAACAGCCAGTAGAAGAGGTAAAACCGCTTACTCAGGAGGAAATCAGGCAGGGTATGGCAGAGATGCAGCAGCAACTGAATGAGCGTATTGAAGCTTGGGGTAAAACCCTTAGCAAAGATGATTTTGAATGGAGTTGGCGCGGACGGATTCTGAATCAACCAAAACGTCAGGAAGTGTGTAATATCTTCCAGGGTGTGGTGAATGAAACCTATCATCTGGCTGTACAAAACAAGGCGCGTTTGAGTCCTGAAAGTCAGGAGGTTTTAAAAAATCGTAATCTATTTATCGAACGGCTTGGTTATAAGGATAATATTGTTGATACCTGCATGGGCTTTAACTGTCGTCTAAAATGATTTTGAACTGAACTAAAAAATAAACAAATCAGAACTAAAAAAGGCGCACTAAGCGCCTTTTTTATTTGAATAAGAAGGATATTATTTATCATCAAATTCATTGTGCTGAGGAGCAGGGTGCTTGAAGCCTTTGGTCTTATAACCCAGGTACAAGATACCGCCAAATGCCCAGATCAGACCGTATTTAAGCGAAGCTTCGTCGACTTCTAGCCATAATGCAAACACTGAAATGAAGCCAAGTAAGGGAACGACGACAAAATTCATGATCTCTTTGGCACTCTTCGTGCGGCCATCACGCAGTGCATAACGTGAAATCACCGACAAGTTGACGAAACTGAATGCAGTTAACGCACCAAAGCTGATCAGTGACACGACAAAGTCAAGATCCATGAAACCAGCAGTTAAAGCAACTGCACCAGCGATCAGGATGTTGTATGACGGTGTGTAGTTTTTCGGACTGATGTGACCAAAGATTTTTTTGTTAATTACGCCATCACGACCCATTACGTACATCAGACGAGACACACCCGCATGCGCTGAAATACCAGAAGCCATAACTGTCACAATCGCAAAGTAAAGTACCACTGTCTTAAATGCCACACCACCTACTGCTTGTAAAATATCAGGCTGTGTTGCAGCGATATCTTCAAAGTAGGTTTTTGGATCATTCGGGAAGAAGATCTGCATGAAGTAAGTACTGATGATGAAAATGATACCCGCTATTAATGCAGTCAAGAAAATCGCTTTAGGCAAAGTTTTTTCAGTATCTTTGGTTTCTTCAGCCAGTGAACTTAAAGAGTCAAAACCTGTAAAAGAGAAGCATAGTAAGGTTGCACCGGTAATCAGGGCAGCAACAGAGGTAAACTCATTCCAAAATGGCTCTAAACTCCATAATTGATACTTTGCATCGACTAATGTGCCGTCTGCATTTACACCACCTTCCAGAAGTTGGTAAACCATCCAGGTGAAGTATGCAATGACGCCCAACTGTACAAATACAATCATACTGTTGAAGTTGGCAACAAATTTTGCACCGCGGAGGTTAATCGCAGTCATGAACGCTGTTAAACCAATGACCCAGACCCAATGATTCATATCTGGGAAAAGTGCTTCCAGATAAATCACAGCCAAGATGATATTGACCATCGGTGATAACAGGTAATCTAGTAATGATGACCAACCCACCATGAAACCAACATTCGGGTGGATGGATTTTTGGGCATAGGTATAGGCCGAACCCGAAGATGGGTAGCGACGAATCATATGACCATAGCTCAAAGAGGTTAACAAAATTGCAATCAGTGCAAAAATGTAAGAGGTAGGAACGTGAAAGTTACTTTCTTCAGATACCAGACCAAAAGTATCAAACAAGGTCATGGGTTGAATATAAGCTAAACCGATAATAATGATGTGCCAGAGTCCCAGCGTTTTTTGCAGTTTAGCTGCCGATTGAGTCCCAGAGAAATTTGTCAACGGCGTTATCCTCTTAATCGTTGATCAAGGATCAGTCATATTGAATAAGGATCGTTTGAGACGAACGATCCCCCCTACAGTTTTCTATAAAAGTCCGCCAATCTACTTGAAAAGAACGGCTTTTGCTAGCTATTTTTTTGACTTTTGTCCTGCATAAAATGTGCCATTCAAAAAAAGAAATCGAATTTTTTCTTATGCAAGATAAAAGCCTGATGCTTAAAAAAACATCAGGCTAGAATTTCGGCTATATTGGCTTATTTTTCAGTAATTACCAAGCCTTTTTTAAGATGGTTTTCAAATCTTCCAGGGTGGCTTCTTTCGGGTTATAAATGATGGAACCATCATTTAATGCTTTCTCGGCAACTTCATCCAGTTGTGCCTCAGAAACCTTGCCTGTTTCACTTAATGTACGTGG
Organism: Acinetobacter sp. LCT-H3; assembly: GCF_001866125.1. Taxonomy (NCBI): domain Bacteria; kingdom Pseudomonadati; phylum Pseudomonadota; class Gammaproteobacteria; order Moraxellales; family Moraxellaceae; genus Acinetobacter; species Acinetobacter sp. LCT-H3. The sequence continues at coordinate 52,183 of NZ_MODX01000005.1, forward strand.
TAATTTAGTCAGGGCATAAATACGGTCACGCATCGCTTGAATGGTTGCAATCGCTTTATCGGCACGCAAATGCCCAGGGGTCTGTGCATAGATATCCGGGCCAGCCAGTGGCAGAAGCAGCTCTGCAATCTTGCCACCATTCACTTCCTTGTTGTATTCCAGGACATAAGGCAGGAACAGGTTCATACATAGTCCATGCGGCAAGTGAGCCACCGCACCGAGCGCATGACCGAGTGAATGCACCAGACCAACCATCGAGTTCGAGAAAGCGATCCCAGCCATGGTAGAAGCTTGTGCCAGTTCCAGACGACCTTGAGCATCAGAGGGATTATCCAGCACCTTAAACAGATTCTCACTGACTTTCTTCACTGCTGCTGTGGCATAAGCATCTGAAATCGGATTGGCTGCCATACAGGTATAGGCTTCAACCGCATGGGTCATCGCGTCCATTGCAGTCATTGCAGTTAAATGCGGTGGCAAAGTCTGGGTCATACGTGGATCAAGAATCGCAGCATGCGGCATCAGATAATAAGATGCGAACGGCATTTTCAGATTCTTTTCAGTATCCGACACCACTGCAACCATGGTCACTTCAGAGCCTGTTCCAGACGTGGTAGGAATTACGAAAAATGGTTTTAAGGGCTTTGGCAGGTTATGTGCGCCAGAATATTTAAGCAAGTCATCGCCACCTTCAGAAACCAGAATGTTGGTCGCTTTTGAGGTATCGATAACTGAACCGCCACCGATGGCAATAATCGCATCGCAGTTATTGTCACGATATAGTTGTGCAGCACGACGTACTGTACCTAAGCTCGAATCAGGTGGGATATCATCAAAAATCGCTGCAATCTCTGCATCCGTCGATTCAAAAGCAGCTTCAATCGGTGCAAGCAGATTATTGGCACGTACGCCTTTATCGGTAATGATGAGTGGACGTTTGGCACCTAAAGTCGAGAGTTCAAACGGAATATGTTCGAGCGCAGCATGACCGGCAATCACCTTGACTGGACAAAAAAATTCATAATAAGGCTTGGTCATGTTAGGCACTCCGTTTCAAATACGATTGAGCAATTTTTAAATAGATGCTGCTTGCTTCAGTTAATTTTTCTTTCAGGCTGAGATTACTTGGATATTCTTTGACAGCCAGTTGTGCCACCATTTTCGGCAAAATCAAGGCTTCCATTTTATTCAGACAACGCACCAGACGAATAGCATAAGAGATATCACCATCGGCAATCATGCGGTCATGGGCAAAGGCCTGTGAGGTACTTTCCTGGAATGAAAAGACCAAAAAGGCATGATGCAAATGCTTAAAGGTGATCGTAAGGTCAGGCACAGTGTCCATAGATTTCACGAGTTCAAGTTGCTTCTCTTCAGTAACCCGGGCAATAAATGCCGGGCCGTGGGGGAAGACTTTCATGGAAAGACTGAAATTCGCCGGAAACTGGGCAACTTCCTTTTTGATTTCTTCATCGACCTGGCTTGCCATGACTAAGCCTCTGCCAATCACATCCATCATGAGTTTGACATAGGCCTGTTGCAAAGCAGGTTTAACGGATTTAGTTGCAATCACGTGATGATCCCTACCTGGAATATTATTAGTTTAGAGTAATTACTCTAATTTATTTATTATTGAAATGCAAAGGCTTTATCTTTGCTCGACGCTAACGTCCTTAAAGTAACCGCTGCTGGTTAAAGTTTCAATAATTTCGACACACAAGTCAGCAAATTTTGGCGGGTTATTGACCAAGTCGTTAATGCAGACCATTTCCAGTCCTGCATAGCCACATGGATTGATGGTATGGAAACCTGTCAGGTCACAGTCAATATTCAAGGAAAGACCATGATAGCTACGACCTTTACGGATTTTAAAGCCGAGGGAACCAATCTTGCGTTCATTGACATAGACACCGGGTGCATCCGGTTTGGCATAGGCTTCAATATTATGCTTCTTGAGTAGCTCAATCATCAGGTTTTCGGCATAGGACACCAGCGTACGGACATTCCAGCCAAGACGGTTCAGGTCAAACATAAAATACGCCACCAGCTGGCCCGGACCATGCCAAGTAACTTGACCACCACGGTCGGTTTGAATCACGGGAATATCGGTTGGAATCAGAATATGTTCGGGTTTACCTGCCTGACCTTGGGTCAGTACATCATGGTGCTGCAAAATCCACAACTCATCCGGGGTGTTTTCATCACGGTTTTCAGTCAGGGCTTTCATTTCCAGAAAGCGGTCTTCGTAGGGAGTCAGGTCATTATATTGACGAATAATCAGGCAGGGTTTTTGAACCGCATCAGTCACAGTGTGCGTCCTTGGAAAGATTAAAAAATACTGCCAATAATTATAATGATTTCAAGCCGTGATAGGGGAGTGATTCACAGTAATTCTCAATTACCAATTCACAGATATAAAAAAACACGCCCTGAAGCGTGTTTCTTATTACGGCCTGAGCTGTCTTAAAGCGCAGTTTTGATCAAAGGACAAGCAGCCAGATCTGCATAAACAGCATGTACCTGTTCCAGTTCAAGGAAACGGAGCTGTGCAGTGATCGAATGATATTTACCTGTACGTGAAGGCGTAACGGTCATTTTACTGCCATCAAATTCAGGAAAATGCTTTACAAAGATCTCATTTACGGCCTGATGCAACTCAATACCAGCAAGGCCAATCAGTTTGATCGGATAGTCCATCGGGAACACCCAGAGATGTTCCTGTAATTCGCGAGAAGGTGTACGGTCTAACATGGTAGTCCCCTTATTTGAAACGCCTGCAATCATGCAGGCGTTTGGGTCTGTCTTGGCTAGTTAAAATGGAGACCCTGAAACAAATTTCAAGTCTCCAGAACAAGCATCAAATCTTAATCATTCTCAAGGAATGAACGCAGGTGTTCAGAACGGGAAGGATGACGCAGCTTACGTAAGGCTTTCGCTTCAATCTGACGGATACGTTCACGGGTTACGTCGAACTGCTTACCTACTTCTTCCAAGGTATGGTCAGTTGGCATGTCGATACCAAAACGCATTTTCAGGACTTTCGCTTCACGTTCAGTCAGGTTTTCCAGTACTTCACGCGTCGCTTCTTTCAGGCCTTCTGACGTTGCCGCATCCACAGGAGAGGTGATGTTGCTGTCTTCAATGAAGTCACCCAAATGCGAATCTTCATCATCACCGATCGGTGTTTCCATCGAAATCGGTTCTTTGGCGATTTTAAGTACTTTACGAACCTTCACTTCATCCATTTCCAGACGTTCGCCCAGTTCTTCCGGAGTCGGTTCACGGCCCATTTCCTGAAGCAATTGACGAGATACACGGTTGATCTTGTTAATGGTTTCGATCATGTGTACTGGAATACGGATAGTACGTGCCTGATCCGCGATTGAACGGGTAATCGCCTGACGAATCCACCAGGTTGCATAAGTCGAGAACTTGTAACCACGACGGTATTCAAACTTGTCTACGGCTTTCATCAGACCAATGTTACCTTCCTGAATCAGATCCAGGAACTGCAAGCCACGGTTGGTATATTTCTTCGCAATCGAAATGACCAGACGTAAGTTCGCTTCAACCATTTCTTTCTTGGCACGGCGCGCTTTCGCTTCACCCACCGCCATACGTTTGGCGATGTCTTTGATGTCACGAACTTTCAGATCAAGTTCTTTTTCAATGTCTGCAATCTTTTGCTGGAATGCCAGCACGTCAGGGCGTACTTTTTCCAGATAAGCTTTTTGATCGGCAGGTGCTTTCGCAATTTGCTCATCTAACCAGGCTGGATTAGATTCCTGACCCGGGAAAGAAGTACGGAACTGGGTGCGGTCCATGCGGCCACGACGGACTGCATAACGCATTACTTCACGTTCTGCACTACGGATCTGGTCGTGGGTACCACGAATCATTTCAGAAATGATATCGAACAGGCGCGGTGTGAACTTGAACATCATGAACACAGTAGCTAAAGCTTGTAGTGCCTCTTCTGCTTCTTTGCTGTTGCGGCCATGTTTTTCAATGACAGCCTTGGTATTTTTCCATGCATCTGAAAGTTCAGCAAAACGAACTTTAGCGATTTCTGGATCTGGACCTGAGTCACCTTCAGAATCGTCATCACTGTCAGACTCTTCTTCATCTTCCTCATCATCCAGTTTTACATCTTTGGTTGACTTGGTAGTTGCTTCTTCATCTTCTTCGATGTCAGCGACTTCTTCCAGCACTTCTGGAATATCATCATCAGTTTCAGGGTCTAAATAACCTGAAAGAAGGTCGGCTAGGCGACGTTCGCCAGCTTCATAATCTTTGTATTCTTGTAGTACAACTTCTACGGCATTTGGCCAGTAAGCAATGGAGTGAAGAACGTCACGGATCCCTTCTTCAATACGTTTTGCAATGCTGATTTCGCCTTCACGCGTTAAAAGTTCAACGGTACCCATTTCACGCATATACATACGTACTGGGTCAGTTGTACGACCTGGCTCATTTTCTACAGATGCAAGTACTGCTGCAGCTTCTTCTTCTGCAACTTCATCGGCAGCTTCTGCAGTATCCTCAAACATCGCATCATCAGATTCAGGCGCGCGATCATGTACCGGAATGCCGACGTCATTCAACATCTGAATGATATCTTCAATCTGTTCACTTTCTGTGATTGAGTCCGGGAGATGATCGTTAACCTCAGCGAAGGTTAAATAACCTTGTTCTTTGCCTCGGCTAATCAGAGCCGCTACTTGCGAAGTAGGGGAAGTCATATCGCTCATCTTTGCTTACTCTTCGTTGAATCTGTGACAGTAAAAAATCGTACAACTCTGCACGACTTAAGCTCATTAAATTTAGTGAATAGCCTACATATTTCATCAGAGTATTCAGCATTAAGGCTGTCTGACAAAATATTTAAAATGAAATTCAGTAATTTAAGATGGGGATGAATTTGTTATTTTCAAGTCCAGCCCCGGCGTATCTGTATCCGACCAAAAATATATAGTCAAAAAATATAAGGACGCAGGGTGGATTATATCATGCCATACAATTTACTTGGAAAAAAAGCCCTATTTACAAATTTAAGATACTAAAATTTAAATAAAACTTGACAAGTATTTTTAGGCAAGATAAATAGCGCCTAGGACCCTTTACATTTTTCACAATGAGGTAGTTTTAGTGTCTTCTACAGATTTTGAACTAGATGATAACTACGGTGATGATGATGTTAGCTTCGATGAGGCTTCCAGCAAGCTCAGCGCAAAAGAGTCGTTGGAAAAACGTCGTCTGATTGATGACCTGTTGACTCAACGCCGCCTCGAGCGCGAACTCAAAGATTTTGACTACGACTTCGACGATGACGATGACTTCGACGACGAAGATTAAGCAATTCGGATTTAGCATGGCCTGAATAAATGCTATGCTAGGCCTTTCGGAATTTCTAAGTTTGGATATTAGATGAGTGCTTTAGATTTAGACCTGTTGAGTGACTATCTGGATGGCGACCAAAATGAGTATGGTCTGGATTTCGCGGCAACTCACGGTTTCCTGTGTGCAATTGCAGTAGGTCCGCAGTTTGACAGATGGCTGGATGAGCTTTTTGATAACAATCAGAAAAAAGTTCCAGCAGCAATCATCGAACAGGTTAAAGTATGGCTGGAGTCTATCCGTCAAAGCTTGGCCAATGAAGAAGGCATCACTTTCCCGTTTGAAATCGAGGAAGCAGATACCGAATCAAGTCTTGGTGACTGGAGTGTGGGCTTTGTTGATGCCATGTTCCTGAACGAAGAAGCATGGTTTGCAGAAGAATTTGAAGAACAGCTGGTGGATTTAACCCTGCCAATCATGGTCTTCAGTGGGATTGATGAAGAAGACCCACAAATGGAAACTTTCCGTCGTAACGGCCAGTTAATGGACGAGCTTGCGGAAGAAATTCCAGAAAACCTGAATGAATTGTACCTGATGTATCACACACCAGACTAATTTTCCCAAATCAAAAAAGCACCTTCGGGTGCTTTTTTCATATCTGCTTTTCATATCTGTAATTTTAAGCTAAGCAACTATTCTTTAGCCTGTTTTTTGGCTTCCAAACCTTTAAGTGCGTTTTTACTCATCCAGCCGAAACATAAGGCAAGGACAACATATTGAATCGCCAAGCCTAGCAGCAATACGCTTATCCAGATGCCAAAAGATAAAGATTCCAGCATACCGAGGATAATTTCCCGTTGTTCTGCAATACCCAATATTGATAAGGATAAGATCAAGCCAATTAGCACGCTAATGCCTAGACACCCCCAAATTAACTGTTTTTTCTCTATAACACTTGGTAGACGCTGTTGATCCTGAACAAATTTGATCGCTGCCGCTGCCCCTGCACCGAATAATGCTGGGATGGCAGTGCTGCTGCCAGGCAAATCGATAAACATATTTAAACCAGCGATAAGCAGAATCGCGACCAGATAAACTATAGTGAAATAGCCAAAATATTTTTTAATCATCATTTTTATCTCAAATATTGTGTTTTTATTGTTGTTGCTTGTGTGGTTAAAAATGGGAAATACTCTACCAACAAGTTTGTTTATTTTAATAATAAGGTGCTCGAATATTCAGCAAGATAAATTAAAAGAATACGACGAATGTCACGTGAAGCATAAAAGGATCACGTGACATGATTTGAATTACATTGAAATTAAGCGTGTTTCTTTGGCTGTTTAGCCAAGCTATAGCGGCTATAGCCATGATAGGCGACATGAAACAGGGCAGCATGCAAGGCAATCAAGGCAGCGACAATAAATGAATTTGGGCCTCGGCCTGTATAGTTCATTCGGTGTAGAATTTCCTCGGTATAAGGGTGCAGCCAGATCATCACCAAGATAAAAATAAAGCCGAGGCTCATGGCAATAATGGTAGAGCCCCAGACCAAGGTATTTTTTTCCTTGGCGTCAGGTACACGCAGTTCCTTATACACAAAATGCCGGGCACTCAAGAATGCTGCTGCAATTAATGGAGGAATGAAGATAATGGCACCCAAGTTTAACCAATACACAATCATGCCGAACAAAACCAGCAAGGCAAGATAAACGGCTGCAAAATATTTAAGATAATGCGACATCGTTCTGGCCTCCTTAACAGGACTTACTGTTCAGGATGGACGATTTTTGCGTTGATGTCTACGGTACAGAACCCAGCCGATAATAATCGCTACAATTGCAATAATGATGTAACTGACCTTGCTAAAAATCTGATGCATCAAGTTCTGATTTTCGCCGAAATAAAATCCAACACAGGCCAGGAAAGTCGTCCAGATGATGGTTCCCAAGCTGCTATAAAACATGAATTTCCAGAAGGGCATACGACTCATTCCAGCAGGAATACTGATTAGAGAGCGTACTGCGGGAATCATACGTCCAGCAAAAACAATGCGATGACCATACTGCTCGAACCATACTAAAGATTTTTTTACATCATCAGACTTAATAAACAGATATTTACCATAGCGGTCGACAAATCTGAAAATCGATTCATGACTGAATTTATAACCAATCCAGTAAAGTAAGGCAGCAGCCAGCAGGGAGCCGATGCAACCCGCAATGATCACGCCGGCCAGTACTAATTGACCTTGGGACGCGGAATAGCCTGCAGATGGCATAATGATTTCAGAGGGAATAGGCGGGAAGACATTGTCGAGGAACATGAGCAGGGCAATACCCCAATAGCCCAGCTGTTCCATAATAGAAATAATCCAGTCAGTCAGATTCATAAGCAGCAGTTGATTGAAAATACTGCTTTTATCCTACGGAGTATTCCAGAATGGGTAAAGTAGATAAATTGTAGATCGCACAAATTAGCTATGCGTGAGGGTATAGATATAAACTCGACGCAGCAGATAGGCACTGAATATTGGCAATATACTTAAAAGCAAAAATTGCACGATGCCAGTGTTGATGTGATAGCCAATAAATAGCGCTAAGATCGCACCAATAACAGTTCCTAGCACAACAATAAAAAGATGTGATTCATGTTCCAGCTGGTCCATGACTTCAACAGTCCGCTGTACTTTTACCTGATCCTTGCGTTGAAACTGAACAATATTATCTTCATATTTTGCGTAGGATTTTGCCATTTTGTGTTCCTTTTCATATAAAAAATATATTTAGTAATTAAACACTTAGGTGGAAAATGATTACTGCATATAGATTATCAAGACTTTTTCCTTTTAAAGGGGAATCTTGGTAAAAGCGTGTTGAGATTTTTATTTCGATTGTGAAGTTTGTGTAAAAAAAAGCCCTCAAATGAGGGCTTTTATACATCTAGTTACATTCTACACATTATAAACGTTTACGTTTTGCAGCAAGGATTTGTGACTGGCGCATACGGAAGCCTTCTTTTTGCTTCTCAGTTGTTTTGTCAATACAGTACACACAAGATACGCCGTGTTCATAGCTTGGTAATGCTGCCTCCTCAGGAGTGAGTGGCCAGCCACATGCGTGACATTTAGTATTTTGGCCTTCTTCCATACCGTGAGTCACGGCAGTACGGCCATCAAATACGAAACATTCACCTTCCCACAGGCTCTCTTCTGGTGGGGTTTCTTCCAGGTATTTCAAAATACCACCTTTCAGGTGATAAACCTCAGTAAAGCCTTCTTGAAGAAGTAAAGAAGTTGATTTTTCACAGCGGATCCCGCCTGTACAGAACATGGCAATTTTCTTGTCTTTATGCTGTTCCAGATTCTGTTTCACGTATTCTGGGAATTCGCGGAAAGTTTCAGTTTTCGGGTCAATCGCACCCTTAAATGTACCGGCCTTGTATTCGTAGTCATTACGGGTATCGACCAGAATCACGTCATCACGCGCAATCAGCTCATTCCATTCTTTAGGATTAAGATAATGACCGACAAGATCACGTGGCTTAACAGGTACACCTAAAGTCACGATTTCTTTCTTCAGTTTGATCTTCATCTTACGGAATGGCTTGTCAGAGCTATGAGACTCCTTGTATTCCATTTCGTTGAAGCCTTCGTCCAGAAGGAACTGATGTACTTTGTCGATGGCTTCACGGTTACCTGCGACGGTACCGTTGATGCCTTCGCCTGCCACAATTAGAGTACCGCAAAGGTCGATGGTTTTTACCAGGTCAAGGAGGCGTTGTTGAAGACCTGCGGGGTCTTGAACTTCCTTAAATTGATAAAGTGCGGCAACAACCCAACCAGTCGTCGCTTGCTGTTCTACAGGTGCAAGCTGTTCTACAGTAGCGTTCATGGAATACTCCAACGTAGCATGATATTTGAAAGGCGCACATTTTAACGTGATTTGCATGATTATGCGAGTAAAACCCATAGCATTTATAGGGACTTCAATTCATGCAGGAGAGCGTGTATAGTCTTGCCCGACCCGGTATTATTGCAGACCTGCCTGTGCTGAAATGATCAGCAATGTTGGAGTAAGTTTTGAGTTCAGATCGTCGTATTGCATCTTTAACCCCATGTGCAGGGCGTTGCTCGACCGTATTTGGTGATGCGGTATGTCGCGGTTGTCGCCGTTTTAATCATGAAGTGATTCAGTGGAATACCTATACGGCTGAACAGCATAACGCAGTATGGCAACGTCTGGATGCTCAACTTGATCAGATTCTAGTCCCCATGCTACCTCTGGCAGATATGACCCATGTCGAGAAATTTGTATTGTCCAAGCGGGTGCGGTTGCGTGATGATGCCAGTAAAGGGCGTAAGCTCTATCATGCATTAAAATTGTGTGAAAAAAACCGGCATTTGACTGATGAGAGTGGCCTAGGCATTCATTACAAACAGGTACGTCCGATTTGGGATGAATTTGAACGTCGAGTATTGGCATTGGCAAAAGCCAGTTATGATCTGGCATTCTTGCGTGCTGATGGGATGAGTCAGCATTTGATCAAGATGGAAGAAGAGGACGAGTAGGTCCTCTTTTTTTTATACTGACTATATTAGACAAGGAGGAATGGGGTGAATATTACCGAATATCTGCTGTATTGTCTGGCCGTAGTAATCATGATCGCGACACCCGGGCCAGTAATGTTACTGGTCGCTAGTGCCGGGCTCAAAGGCGGCTATAAGCATGCCTTGCAGACTATTTTCGGGACTAACTTTGCCTCACTGGTTCTGATTGGTTTATCCATTCTCAGTCTAAAAGGTCTTCTGGTTGTTAACGAAAATTGGCTGAATGGCATTAAGCTACTTGGCTGTTTTTATATTGCCTGGCTGGGAGTTCAGATTTTCAGGGAAATCTGGCAAGGGCAGGGATCAACTGGACCACAAAGCCTGCAGCCTGTACAGGGCGGCTTTCGTACCGGTTTTCTGGTAGGTATTTCTAATCCCAAGGATATTATTTTCTTTGCCGCCTTTTTTCCGCAATTTATAGGCATTAGCCCAAACCTCGATTTAAGCTTGGTGATTCTGACAATCAGCTGGATTGTTCTGGATTTCCTCACCCTGTCACTGGTGTATCTGGGGTTTCAGCGATTATCTCGGTCTCAGCTTTATCCGCATTTACTGGGGCTATGCGGCTTGATCTTGTTAATGGTTGCACTGTATGGAATTTATTCCATCTTCAGTTAATTCAATCAATATACATGACACAAAAAATCCCGAACCAAATGCCGGGATTTTCTTTTTAAATAGACTTATATATTGTGTTGCTGGCGATACTTTACCAGTTCGTCAATAGTAATTACGATTAGTTGATGCGTCTGTGCATATGACAGAACCTGAATACCAGAAGCCATGCTGCCATCCGGATTAGTCAGTTCACACAACACGCCGGCAGGTTTTAAACCAGCCAGACGCGCAAGGTCAATAGTACCTTCAGTATGACCACGCCGGGTTAAGACACCACCTTCACGGGCGCGTAATGGGAATACATGACCAGGACGATTCAGATCACTGGCAACTGCGCCGTCTTTAATCGCTGTTTTAATTGTAGTCGTGCGGTCTTTGGCAGAAACACCGGTTGTTACACCCTCTGCTGCTTCGATACTTACAGTAAAGGCAGTTTTAAACTGACTAGAGTTATCTTGTACCATTGGTGGCAACTCTAAATGATTTGCCAGCTCATCAGTCAGACATAAGCAAACGATGCCTGAACCATCACGAATCATACGCGCCATGGTTTCTACAGTTAAAGTTTCAGCTGCCACAATCAGATCGGCTTCATTTTCACGGTCAAAATCATTCATGACCAGGACAGGTTTGCCTTGGCGGAGATCTTCGAGTGCCTGAAGGATACGTTGTTCAGCAGGGGCTAAAGCAGAAAAGAAAATTTCGGGTTGAATCAAACTTGACATTGAAATGCTCACCTAAACTAAAAATATGATTGAACATTTCAGGACTGAGTGAAAATAGGCTTATAGCAAAAACAGGTGTATGCACGGCATACAGCCTTGGTGCTGCTTTCGTCTTCTTTCATCCGGACTATACCGTCGGCTCTGGATTTGCACCAGATCTGCAGATCAATCGAAATTGACCGCTCGTGGGCTGATTCAAGCCTGATTATAAAAAGCTGAAATTACCACCGGTGGGGAATCACACCCCGCCCTGAAGCGATGTAAGAGCATTATAGTCCTGATTTTAAAAAAATGGGATGGTTGAAATGGAAAGTAATTTGCAGAATTTTAGATAAACAAAACAGATAATCTGAATTACCCAGGTTTTTAGCAAAATAGCGGAAACATGCTATGGTGTGAGGAAGATTAGAAATCCTTCAATCATTCTAACAATGCATAAAACTGAACTGATTCGAAATAATCTATTTTCGCCCTTGCTGTTCTGCAATGTAGAAGTACTACGTTATTTAAAAATCTTGGGCTTGGCACTCATCACGGTCAGTTTGCTGTATTTAATGGCAGCGAACTGGTGGATGCTACCGGATCCGGTTCAGCTGGCAATCCCGATGCTGATTTTATTCTGTAGTGCAGTAGCAAGTATTTACTTCGACCAGCAGGAATGGGTGAGACAGAGTCTGGATACAGTATCTGGTCTCATGCTGGGTTTAAGTCTGGCAGTGATTGGGCAGATTTATCAAACTGGCGCAGATGGTTATCTGTTATTTCTGCTCTGGTCAGCCTTGCTCTTACCATGGCTCTATCGCTCCAATATTGGCATTTTTGTCATGCTTTGCGTAATGAGCCAGCTGACATTGTATCTGTATTTTAAACAGAGCTTCTGGATGGGAAGAGCAGAAGGGCTGTATTTGCTCGGTCTAAATTTGCTGACCGTACTTAGCTTTGCGTATGCCATGCGCTATTACGCGCTGCTACGTTTTCTGTTTATCGCATGTGTGATCGTGATTTCGATCAGCAGCATGATGCAGTTTATCCATCACTCTAAGCTGATCTATTTAGCTTCTTCAGTTGTTTTGCCGACAGGTGCCGCATTTTATTTTTATAGGAAACATCAGGCGCTAGAAGCCATTCTTCTCATTGCAGGTTTGGCTGCCAGTGTGAGCTTATGGGTATTTGAACTGGTTGAAAATCAACTGACTAATTCAGCTACTGGACTATTTGTGCTAGCTGTGCTGATTTTTGGCTGGTTTGCCTTAATCAGTTTTGCTTTAAATAGAATTTTTCCACAAACCAAATTCTCCGTGATTCCTCTGGCACTCGGTGCCTGGATTTCGGGGATTATTCTTGCAGTCCTGTTACTGACTTACTGGGAAGCCTTTTCGATCTTAATGGGGATCATCTTTATAGGCATCGCCTGGCAACTGCTGGGTCAGCAGGCTTCAGTTTTTATGCGTCAGTTTGCCTATTGCTTGTGGATCTGTGGTCAGGCAGCAGTTTTAATTCATACAGAACTGCTCACCGACAGTAGGGTTGTAGTCTGGCTGTTACAATTACTAATGCTGGGGCTTGCTGTAATCAAACGGATGCACTGGTCTATTCTGACCCTGCAGCTGCTGATTACGCATGCATTAGCAATCGTGGTTCTGATCTTAGAAAATTCTTTTAAACATGATGACACGGTGATCAGTATCATACTCAGCTTGAACTATGTCATTTTCAGCGGGCTATTCCTAGCAGCGCGTTATTGGCAATCTTCACATTATCAGAAAAGTATCTTTCTCTGGATGATCGCCATGCTGACAGGTTCAGCGGTGGTTCAGGCGCTAACTGGATTGGAGCATTGGCAGAGCATCGGACAGATCAGCTTTGAGCAAGTCTTGCTATTTTATATTCTTCCGAGCTTATTGTTGTTCAGTTTTATTTGGCAAAACTGGCAACAATTTTCTGAAAAATGGCTGTGGTTAATTCCGGTTCTGGGTTTATTACTGATCCTGCTGGGCTATTTTGAAATTTTTATCATTATGCTGCTCATGGCTTGGGCTGTAGTCTATCAGCAACGGCTGATGCAAGCCCTGTCGATTTTATTGCTGATCTTTTGGTTATGGATGCTGTATTACAATCTGGGGCTGAGTTTCCTGGTAAAGAGCCTCACGATTTTCATCTCAGGTCTCATGGTTTGGTGCATGGTCTATGGCTTAAAGCAGGTAAGGATTAGATCTGGTCAGGAGGAAACTGCATGAAAAAGTTTCTTCCTCTGATTCTGGCCGGATTCAGTATTCTGCTCTTTGTGGGGCTGACCCTGAAACATGAACATCATTTAGCGAACAGCCAGTCCATCTTTGTTGAGCTTGCTCCGGTCGATCCGCGCTCAATCTTGCAAGGCGATTATATGGCACTGAATTATGAGCTGCATTTCGAGGGTGATGCTGAAGCTGACCGTGGAGAAGAGGGTGGTTTAGCGGATAAGAAAATTGCAGCCTTAGAAAAGCGTATTCAGGATCAGACACATCTTTTAAGCTATGTGCAGCTAGATGATCAGCATCGTGTGATTCAAACCAGCTTGGATGAAAATCTTTTAAAAACTCATCTGGGAACTTCCGCGCGTTTGCTTCTAAAAAATCCTTCCAACCGATTGGCCAATTTATATCCGGCAGCGAATAGCTTTCTGTTTGCAGAAGGATTGGAGCCATGCTATCACAACGCAAAATATGCCGAGATTAAAGTTAAAGATAATGGACAGGCTTTATTGGCGAATCTGGTGGATCAGAATCTACGAGCTTTAAATTGCGAAAGCCAAAAAGACTGGGTACAGGGAAGTTAATTAAGGTCTATTTTTAGAAGTATTTTTCAATAAAAAAGCCCGCATCATTGCGGGCTTTTTAAAATCTTGGACTTAAGCTACTTGCACAGGAATACAGTTCGCTGTGTGGTTCACCGTGTTGTCTGGATTTGCATAGACAAGGCGTGGTTTGTGGGCATTTGCTTCAGCTTCAGTGAAATCACCGAATGTAGCAATAATTACGATATCACCAACATCAGCCTGATGCGCAGCACCACCATTCACTGAAATGATGCCTGAATTGTCTTCGCCACGAATTGCATAAGTTGCAAAACGTTTACCATTGGTCACGTTCCACACATGAATTTCTTCGTATTCACGAATGCCAGCCAAATCCATCAAAACGCCATCAATTGCACATGAACCTTCATAGTGTAGTTCTGCATGTGTAACGTGAGCACGGTGAATTTTGCATTTTAATAAACGAGATAGCATGGCTAGCGTCCCCTGAGTTGACCTAAGAGTTTGATCATTTGGTTAAATCAATCTTGCTTGCTGTATGGTGAACAATCGAGCAAACGCATTTTGCTCTGAAATGCGTAAGATGGCAAGAAAGATTATTCAACAATTTATAGAATGATCAGTTTGGTTTATAGGCATTGATTTGGTTCATGGCCTGTTGTACTTCACCATTGACCAGCATCTTGATGCGATTCATGGCATGTGCAATCGCGTCATCCATTAAAGTCTGCTCACTGCTCGGTGCCTTACTCAGTACATGACTGGACACGCGTTCCTTAGAACCTGGGTGACCAATACCGATACGTAAGCGATGGAAGTTCGGACCGATGTGCGGCACGATATCGCGCAAACCATTGTGACCACCATGACCACCGCCAGTTTTCAGGCGAATGATTCCTGGATTCATATCCAGCTCATCATGTGCGATCAGGATTGACTCAGGAGCGATATTATAGAATTTGGCAAAGGGAACAACACTTTTACCGACAAGATTCATGAATGTTGTTGGAAGAAGTAGACGAACGTCTTGGCCTTCGATATTACCACGACCGCTAAATCCATTGAATTTTGGGTCTTTTTTGAGGGAAATGCCATATTGTTCGGCAAGGCGTTCTACGAACCAGAAGCCTGCATTATGGCGGGTCTGGGCATACTCAGAACCTGGGTTGCCCAAACCTACAATCAGTGAAATATTTGACACTAATTTACACCATCAACACTTATGCGCGTTTGAAGTCAGCGTGCATAGGTGTGTTTTTAGCTGGGTGACGTTGAAGCGCTTGGATTTTAACGCTTTCAGTTTTGCCGTCGATGTTGATTTCAACAACTTCTTCAAAGAAAGCATTGCTTTCTAAAGCTTTAACAAGCTCACGAAGTTCAAGAGTAACAGCTACAGGAGCAGCTTCGCCACCGTAGATGATCGCTGGAACTTTAGCAGCATGACGAAGGCGGCGGCTCGAACCTTTCCCTTGTTGTGCTACTTCACGTGCTTCTGCGTTTAATACGAAGTTTGCCATGATAGACATCCTATTTAAGTTTAAATGAACCGGACCTGCGACCGATCCGGTGATAGAAAGCCCCGCCAAATGGCAGGGCTTTGGAAATTCAGCACACTATTATAGATAAGAATCGAACATTGCGCTAATAGATTCTTCGTTGTTAATACGACGAATTGTTTCAGCAACCATGCTTGCTACTGAAACCTGGCGAATCTTACCAAGAGATAAAGCTTCTTCTGAAAGCGGAATGGTATCAGTTACAACCAATTCGTCGATGACAGAATTTTTAAGATTTTCAATCGCTTTACCAGACAGTACCGGGTGAGTTGCATAAGCCACCACTTTACGAGCACCAAAAGTTTTCAATGCATCAGCTGCTTTGCAAAGCGTACCCGCTGTATCCACCATGTCATCAACAATGACACAGTCACGATCTTTTACATCACCAATCAAATGCATCACTTGTGATTCATTCGCTTTTTGACGACGTTTATCGATGATTGCCAGGTCGATATCACCCATCTGTTTCGCAACAGCACGAGCACGTACTACACCCCCCACGTCAGGAGAAACAACCATCAGGTTATGATGCTGTTGTTGACGTAAGTCAGCAAGCAATGCTGGAGTACCGTAGATGTTGTCTACAGGGATATCGAAGAAGCCTTGGATTTGGTCAGCATGAAGGTCGATCATCACTACACGGTCAATACCCACAGTCGTCAGCATATCTGCAACAACTTTTGCGGTAATTGGTACACGGCTAGAACGAGGACGACGGTCTTGACGGGCATAACCGAAGTAAGGAATAACGGCGGTAATACGACCAGCACTTGCACGACGCAGCGCGTCAGCCATCACGAGGACTTCCATTAGGTTGTCGTTCGTTGGGGCACAAGTAGGTTGTACGATAAATACGTCTTTACCACGTACATTCTCAGTGATTTCTACAGCAATTTCACCATCAGAAAAGGTAGAAACAGATGCAGCACCTAGAGGAATATGTAAGTGACTTACGACTTTTTGAGCGAATTGTGGATGCGCGGTTCCACTAAAAACGACAAGATTGGGCATGAAGCACCCTTGGCGGTTGGTATGTATGGAAGTAGATGGCAGGGGTAGCTGGATTCGAACCAACGAATGCCGGGATCAAAACCCGGTGCCTTACCACTTGGCGATACCCCTAATGCGGCAGAACTTTAATATTTTTGCGGTATTGTGTCAAGGTAAATTAACACTCTTACTGCAAAACCATGTCCTGTCTTTTTTGAGAAAATGGCAGGGGCGGCTGGATTCGAACCAACGGATGGCGAGATCAAAACCCGCTGCCTTACCACTTGGCGACGCCCCTAATTTGATGACTGTAAGATGGCAGGGGCGGCTGGATTCGAACCAACGGATGGCGAGATCAAAACCCGCTGCCTTACCACTTGGCGACGCCCCTACTACAGTACATCTACAGGTGAAAAATGGCAGGGGTAGCTGGATTCGAACCAACGGATGGCGAGATCAAAACCCGCTGCCTTACCACTTGGCGATACCCCTAACAAACCTTAAAATGACGTAATGGTGATTCTTGTAAACTATTCACCAGGTAAGCTTTACATGGTGCATTTTCAAGAATGTTGGTTACATTCATCTTTTCAGTTACTTCGATAAACACGCAGGCACCTGTACCTGTAAGCTTTGCAACACCGAACTGGTCGAGATACTGCATTGCTTCATCGACTTCAGGATATAAGCTTCTTGCCAGTGGCTCAAAGTTATTTCCGAAATCAGATGGCGTTATCTGATAGGCGCAAAATTTAGAGCTCTTCGTGTCTCTTGTCAACGTTTTTTGTGAAAAAAGCAGTTGAGTGCTGATAAAACAGTCAGGTTTGAGCACAATGAACTGTTTTTGATCTAAGTCAATGAATGTTAAGTGTTCACCGATGCCTTCTGCCCATGCATTTCGGCCATAAACAAAGATCGGCACGTCGGCACCAAGCTTGACACCCAGTTCAGCTAACTGCTCAATTGTTAGCCCACAATCCCAAAGCTGGTTCACGACAATTAAAGTGGTGGCAGCATTCGATGAACCACCACCCAGTCCAGCACCCATCGGAATATTTTTTTCCAGACGGATTTTTAGACCCGAATAAGCTTTTGCATAAGGTTTAAGCACCTGAATCGCACGATAGATCAGGTTTTGTTCCAGATCGACAGATGCCAGCCCTTCAATCTGAATCTGTTTATCTGCAGTTTGCTCAAACTCCAGCCAGTCGCACAAATCAATCAGCTGAAAAATACTTTGCAGCTCATGATAACCATCTGGTCGGCAACCCGTAATGTGGAGAAACAAATTCAGTTTAGAAGGCGAGGGAACACGAATCATGGTTAAGTTTCAATCAAATGCATTAACGATTTTGAATCACCATTGTAATACGGTTTTCACCGCCATTCCCAAGTGTCTGTTTTAAAATCAGGCGGTTTGGCAGACGTGCCTGTGCTGCATAACTGAGATCCACGGTCCAGCCATCTTCAATAATCTGGCTGATGCGTTGAGTATCATCTTTTTGCAATTGGGCATTGCTGGTCGCAGGACGAGCCTGTACCCAATCGACCAGATGGGTAATCGGTGCCTGCCAGCCAGTTGCACGTTGCAGTAGCTCTTCTGGTGTAGCAGCTTTAATCAGACCTGTTTTGGCGCTATTTAGCGAAACTTGACCAGGTTGGCCAGTGATCTGGGTTTTGCCTACGCCCAGAATACCCGTTAGTTCAATATCAAATTGTTCCTGCTGCTGTGCCCAGGTGAAGAAGGCACTGCCACTTTGTTGTGGGGTACGCACACCAATCTTGCCTTGGAGCTGGAATTCATTTTCAGCAGTTGGAATTGCCGATGTGGCAGGTTGTTTGGGTTGCGCGATCTGCTGACAACCGGTCAGAATCAAAGTGCCTGATGCAAGGAAGCAACAGGCCAGCTGGCTAAGCTTAGGCATAATAGAATTAACTCGTTTTCATCGGTGGTGATAACAATAACGAATGAAGCTGCTTTAATTCAGGATCATCCGGATAATTTTGTTGTAATTGTTTAAAGACTTGTTGGAATTGTTCAATATCACCGTTCATGTACAGTGAGCGAGCCAGTCGTACGCCAATTTTTGCGCTCGGATTCAGGTTGTAGGCTTTTTCCCAAGCTAGAGCAGCAGTAGCAAAGTCATTTTGCTGATAGCAGATAAAGCCGAAGGTATCTAAAATCGAGGCTTGCTCAGGAGCATATTCCAGTGCTTGCTCGACATAACGACGGGCTTCTTCCAGACGACGGTTCTGCATTGCCAGTGTATAGGCATAGGCATTCAAATAAGCTGGATTATTCGGTTCAATGTTCAATAAGCGTTTCAGCAACTGATCGAGCAGAAGACGATCCTGATGTGGATCTAACAATAGTACTTGAGCATAGACCAGTTCCGGATCATCTGGCAGATTGTTGCTGGCTTCCTCCAGTAGACGCAGGGCAGCTTTCTTGTTGTCCATCTTTTTTAAGATGTCCGCCTGAGCCAGATACAGAAAACTGGCATGTTGTGGATAATTAACTCGTTCCTGGGTCAGGAAGCGCAGGGCATCTGTCAGTTTTTCCTGCTTGCTGAAGATAGAGATCATGTTACGCCTGGAAACGGTATACAGGCTACCATCCACCAAACGGTAATAGGCTTTGGCAGTTTCATAATGCTGCTTACGCTCGGCATTAATCGCCAAATAATAATAAGCTTCATTCTGATACTGATCTGAGTAGCGCAGTTCGACCAGATATTTTTCTGCTTTGTCGTACTCTTCAAGGTCAATACTGGTCAGGCCTGCAATAAATAAGGCCTCTTCATGCGTAGGCCATTTTTTTAGAATAGTTTCCAGTTTTTGCAGGGCTAATCTAGTTTCATTGAGCTTGATCAGGTATTTGACTTCAGCCAGGCGCACTTCGATATTGTTGCGGTTTTTGTTGCTGGCTTTTTCATACCATTTTAAGGTCTGTTCCTGGTTATCTAAGGCCTGTAACAGATTGGCCTTCAGCAGAATATAGCCCGTAGATCTGGGACGCTTCTTTAGAGCACGATTAATGGTCAGCAGTGCCTGTTCAAACTGACCATTCTGGGCTTCCAGTCCTGCGACCAGGACAAGAATAGAGGGGTTATTTTTGGCTTTGCTGGAACTGAGTGCCTGTATCAGATAATTTCGATCGTCAGTATCTGTTGGGACGATTCCTGCAAGGATTTCTTCCAGATCGGCACTGTCATCAATCTGTAGAATTTTATCTAGGGTTTCTGCTGCCAGTTCATATTCGTGGGCTTTTAAGGCGATATGCGCCAGATAGAACATTGCTGGGACATCTTGTGGTTCCTGAACTACCCAATGTGTCGAAATATCAAGGGCTGCACGCAGATCATCATGTTCCAAAGCAACATTCAAGGCACGTTGTTTTACTGTGGTGGAATTGCTCTTGATGGCCAGCACAGTATAGTTATGTAGTGCAGTTGGAATGTCGTTGGAAGCTAAAGCAAACTCGGCGATCATACTCTGTTTTATTGCTTCATAATTTGGGTTGGCATGGTAAACTGTTCCTGCTGCCTGAAGCTGGGCAGTGGAAGCCATGCTACCCACAAGTAAGAATGTGGTAGAATATTGCTTAATTGTATGGCCGTGACCACGGCTGTTGATATATCGCAATTTTATCTTGATCCAAGTAATGCTTTTTATGACACCGATGTTGCACAATAGCATAAATTTAGTGAAATGATGACCTGATATGTCTTTCTTTGCATTGGGTGTCAACCATCAAACTGCCTCTGTAGAACTTCGTGAACAAGTTGCTTTTAATCCTGAAAAATTAAGTGTCTTGCTTGCTGAACAAAGCCAGCACCCTGAGCTGAATGACATGGTGGTGGTGTCTACATGTAATCGAACTGAAATCTACGCGATGTCTGACAATGTCGACATGGTGCTGAACTGGCTCGCCCAAAAAAATGGGGTTGATGTCAAGCAGCTGCAAAACCATGTGTATCGCTATGAAAATGCTCAGGCAGTTACACATCTGATGCGTGTCGCCAGTGGTCTGGATTCACTGATGTTAGGTGAACCGCAGATTCTGGGACAAGTAAAAACCGC
Organism: Acinetobacter sp. LCT-H3; assembly: GCF_001866125.1. Taxonomy (NCBI): domain Bacteria; kingdom Pseudomonadati; phylum Pseudomonadota; class Gammaproteobacteria; order Moraxellales; family Moraxellaceae; genus Acinetobacter; species Acinetobacter sp. LCT-H3. Next base: position 72,901 of record NZ_MODX01000005.1, read on the forward strand.
TTTATCCTTGGCTAAAGAAGCTCATACCGTTTCGCCAAACCTCAACCGTATATTTGAATATGCCTTCTATGCAGCCAAACGTGTGCGTTCGGAAACTGCAGTGGGGAGTCATGCTGTATCGATGGGGTATGCGGTGGCACAGCTGGCGATTCAGGTTTTTTCCAAGCCAGAAAAACTGACCGTCATGATTGTTGCCGCAGGTGAAATGAATAGCCTGGTGGCCAAGCATCTGGCGGAAATGGGTGTCGGTAAGGTCATTATCTGCAACCGTACCCGCGCACGTGCTGAAAGTCTGGCACAGGAAATCGCGCATCGTGTCGATGTTGAAATTATTGAATTTGATCAGCTGGCAGAGAACCTGCATCGTGCTGATGTCATTTCCAGTTGTACGGGTAGTCTGCATCAGGTGATCCATTTTGCTGATGTCAAAGCGGCATTAAAGAAACGCCGTTACCAGCAAATGCTGTTGGTTGATCTGGCTGTACCGCGGGATATCGATGCCAAGGTTGAAAAGCTGGATGGAGTCTATCTCTATGGTGTCGATGACCTGCAAAGCGTGATTGAGGAAAACCTGGCACAGCGTCGTCAGGCGGCGGTTGAAGCGGAAGTAATGGTCAATCAGCTGGCAACTGAACTGGTTACCCAACAGAAAGTAAATCTGGCAGGTGACACTATTCATGCCTATCGTGACTATGGTGAACAGTTACGTGAAGAAGAACTGGCCCATGCCATGCAACGTATTGCCAAAGGTGATCTAGCTGTAGAGGTACTGGCAGATTTATCACATCGTCTGACTCAAAAGCTGCTGCATCCCACTTCGATCGTACTGCGTGAAGCCGCCAAGGCTGAAGATCCAAGCTGTTTTGAGATGGTACAGCATACCTTGCATGAGGTCATGCTAAAACGCCGTAAACCAAAGCACTAGATATTTTCGATCCAATAAAAAATGGAGATCTACAGATCTCCATTACTCAACTTAAAAATAAGAAAATTATTCTTCAAGCAGTGTCATGGTACGCTTCCGGTCAATCTCAAAAATCTGCAACTTCAGATTCTTCATTTCTTCAATACTGCTAAATTTCTTCGACTTAATCTTGTTTTTTAAACATTGATATTGCAGCTTGGTCGAGAAATCAGCTGCCAGCTTGTCTGCCTGTTCAGGAGAAGAGGTATAGTCGCTGACATTGGCATGTTGCAGGATGTGCTGTAATTCATGGTGATGTGCGGCACAGGCACCGAGTACATAATAAGTCGACAATTCTGGATCATCTGGTAGATCATCAAAAATCACATTCAGAATATTTAAGATCTTATAGAGCAATTGGTCCGGTGAAACCAGAGCACGCAATGGTTCAAAATGAATGTACAAATAGGGATGATTCAGCAAGATTGCAATTACATATTCTTCAGCATCAATCTTGGTACTAAAGCTTAAGCTTGCGTCATTATTAACCTTGGGTTGCCATTTGCGGTTAAAGCCCAGTTTTTCCCGGAAAAACTGTTGCAACAGATAGCGATAAGAACCTTGCTTTGGTAATAGCTCGGTTAGCTGACGCAACTCTGCCATGACCTGGCTTTTACCCTCAGGTGTGGTCACATCATGGTTTTGGGCCAGATGAGCAAATACAAAATCGGATAACAGCGGAGCCTGATCTAATAGACGGCGAAAGTTTTCAATGCCTTCACGACGGATCAATGAATCTGGATCATGGTCATTTGGCAGTACAAAGAACTTCAGCTCACGACCATCATTGAGTAACGGCAGGGCAATCTCAAGTGTACGTCGTGCCGCTTTCTGACCGGCAGCATCACCGTCAAAGGCAATCGTGATACGATGATTCTGCTTGAACAGGATATTCAGATGTTCGGTATTACTGGCAGTCCCCAGTGTCGCCACAGCACCATGAATGCCATATTGCTGCAAGGCAATGACATCCATGTAGCCTTCGACCATCAACCACTCTTGGGCTTTCTGCTTACGGCCCTCATACAGGCCATACAGCAACTGATTCTTATGGAAAACTTCCGAATCCGGCGAGTTGATATATTTCGGCTTGATTTCATCATTGAGCGCACGGCCACCAAAGCCGACCACGCGACCTTTCGCATCCCGAATCGGGAAAATCACCCGGTCACGAAGCAGGTCGAAATCACGACCATTGTCGCTGGTACGAATCAAACCTAAGAGCTTGAGACCTTCAATATCCTGCGGGAAAGCTTTTTCAAGGTGTTGCCAGTCTTCCGGTGCATAGCCTAAGCGCCAATAGGCAATTGTTTCAGCACTGAGGCCACGTTGGCGGAAATACTGCTGTGCACTGGCACTATTCGGTAACTGGCGCTCATAGAATTGTGCGATATTTTCTAATAGGTCAAACAGGTTACCTTCCTGAGGCGCGTCCTGCATTGGCATTTGCTCAAAAGCAGCAAACGGATCGCTATAGTAATCCTGTTCAGGATTCTGAAACTCTGCAAAAGGGTCAAAACTGGTGACCGATGCAGTATCACTGGCAGTTGAAGGTGCCTGATTCTGATTATTGGATGTATTGGTTGCTGCCTTTGGCGCAGACGGTTTTGTTGCAGCTTTAGGCTTCGCTGCTTCACGCTTATATTTAAGCTTGCTGGATTCCTGATTATCTTTAGGTAATTCAATGCCGGTCTGACTGGACAGGTCTTTCATCACTTCAATGAAATTACGGTTGCCAATGTCCATTAAAAAACGGATGGCATTCCCATTGGCCTGACAGCCGAAACAGTGAAAATACTGCTTGTCACGGTAAACGTGGAAAGAAGGCGATTTTTCCTGATGGAAAGGGCAACAGCCCGAATAGGTACGGCCAGTTTTTTTTAATTTCACGAATTGACCAATCACATCGACAATGTCGGTGCGATCGAGAATCTGATCAATCGTATGTTGAGGAATGGCCATAGTCTGCTGAGCTTCTCGTGCTGCGTTTATAAGGTGTAAATCATTGAAAAATTAAGAGTAGGAATTAAGCCGGCTCTATATAAATTCCTTTGTATACCTTTTGCACGATTTGTTCAAGCGCTGCTCAGAAATGGCAAAAGGGCAAGTATGATACCTTGCCCTTTGCAAAATTGCACCTGTAACAGTCGGCTTATTCAGCAGTCGGTTCAGGCTGTTCAGTTTCAGTGTTTTTAGGACGATCTAACAAACCAAATGACATGCGATTGGTCAGGCTGCGTTCCTGTTTTGGTTCCGGAATATTGTCAGAACCTGAGTAGGTACGCGCTTCCTTACCGAAGATCCCTAAGGTTGCACGGTTAAAGAAACTGCCTTCACTGCGTGCTGAACTTAAGTCCACTGTACCATCGGCATTCACCAGATTTGGATAGTTCAGTTTTAGCACTTCGATATATTGCTGTGAAGTCGCTTTATCACCGAGCTTGTCATAGCCGTAGGCAATGGTCGCCAGAGCTTCCGGAGTTTGTGGCACTTGTGGGTAGTGTTCAATCACCCATTGCGCACGTTCAACAGCCGCAAGGTAGGCTTTACGCTTGATATTAAAACGCGCCGCATTCATTTCGTGCTCAGCCAGTTCCTGACCAATAAACTTCATACGTTGAGCAGCATCAACTGCATATTCGCTTGAAGGATAGCGACGAATGAAATCGACGAAGTTCTGATAAGCCACTTTCAGATAGCTGACATCGCGGTGTGACTGTTTCAGTTTGGTATAGCGCAGCAGACCGTTATAGTTCTGCTCCATGTTGGCTACACCACGCACATAGTAGGCATAGTCCACATTTGGATGTTGTGGATTCAGGCGGATGAAGCGTTCAGCCAATGCTACTGCACCTTCAAAATCCTTTTGCTGGAATTTGACATAGATCAGATCCAGTTGCGCCTGAGCTGCATACTGACTGGTAGGGAAATAGGTTTCCAGACCTTCAAGCTGACGTGCAGCATCACTATATTGCTGACGATCAAGCGCTTTTTGTGCTTTTTGAATATAAACCTGTTCGCTGGCTTCAGGGCCTTTATCCACGACGTCTTTTTTTGTTGGATTACTGCTACAGCCTACCATTGCCGATGCAACGCCTAACGTAATTGCAAGCATTGTCATTTTATAATGTGGTAGCGACATAAAAATTCCTCTGTTAATACGGGCAATGAGCTACAATTGCACTATTAAACCACTTTTGTCTGAATGAGCAAATGAGTCAAGCACAATCTTCCAATTCTAATTTCCCTGAAACTGATTTTAATTTACTTGAAGATTCTGAGGATGCAGATAACCATACTTCAGACACAACTGCAACACGTTTAGCGTTGCAATTTCAAGTGGATGAAACCTACCTGGGCCAGCGTATCGATCAGGTTGCCGCGATCGTATGGAGCGATTTTTCCCGCGAAAAGCTGAAACAGTGGATCAAAGACGGTAATTTATTGGTCAATGGCCAGCCTGTAAAGCCTAAATATAAATGTGATGGTTTTGAAACGCTTACATTAAATGTTGAACTTGAAGCACAGACCCGCAGCCTTCCTGAAGATATTCCACTGGATATCGTTTATGAAGATGATGACATTATTGTGGTCAATAAACCAGTTGGCATGGTCGTACATCCGGGTGCAGGCAATAGTTCTGGTACTTTGGTGAATGCCTTACTGCATCATTATCCAAAATCAGCAGAACTGGCGCGTGCCGGTCTGGTACATCGTATCGATAAAGATACCTCGGGTTTACTGGTGGTTGCGAAAAACCTTGAAGCGCAATTCTCTTTAAGCCGTCAGCTTGAGAAAAAATCGGTGTACCGTGTTTATGATCTGGTTGTGTATGGCAACATCATTGCCGGCGGTACCATTGATGAGCCAATCAAACGTCATCCGGTAGATCGTGTCAAAATGACCGTACTTCCAGGTGGCAAAGATGCAGTCACGCATTACAATGTGAAAGAACGCTTCCAGCACTTTACCCGTGTTCAAGCGCGTCTGGAAACTGGTCGTACTCACCAGATCCGTGTGCACTTTAGCTATATCGGTTATGGTCTGGTAGGTGATCAGGTGTATATGCCGCGTGTCCGTATGCCAGCCGGTGCTTCACAGTTGCTTGAAGATACCTTGCGTGGCTTTAAACGTCAGGCACTGCATGCTGCGACTTTAGGTCTGAAACATCCACGGACCAAAGAAGAAATGACCTTTAATGCGCCGTGGCCAGAAGATTTCACCAATCTGGTTGAAGTACTGCGCAGCGAAAACAAGGCTTATTAATTTCTTCATTTCCAGCATTGGTCATTAAAAGGAAAGAGACATGCAATTTGTACAAGGTTTGCCTAAAGGCGTTTATGTAGGGCAGACCCGTGTTCATCATGAACAGGTACAGCCATCGGAGCAGCCAGAATTGGCGGGCTTTAATCTGGCATTGCATGTCAATGACAATCCGGCGCGTGTGCAAAAACATCGCATCCAGTTGCTAAAAGACTTCCAGCCTTTTGGCGTGGATAAAATCACCTGGATGACCCAAACCCATAGCACGATTTGTCATACCATCAATGAGCAGATGCCATTTGAGGCGCTGATCGGTGATGGTCTGGTGACGCAGCGCAAAGCGCACGCCTTGATGATGATGACCGCAGACTGTTTACCTGTGGTACTGGGCAATGCAGATGGCACAGAAGTTGCCAATTTACATGCAGGCTGGCGCGGGCTGGCAGGTGGGATTGTGGAAAATACCATTGCTGCCATGCAGGCCCAGCCGACCTGGGCATGGCTCGGTGCGGCGATTAGTCAGCCGTGTTTTGAAATTGGCGCAGAAGTAAAAGCAGCTTTCTGTTCCAAATATCCTGAACTGGACAGTGCATTTCAGGCAGCAGAGCAGGCAGGCAAGCACTATGCCGATCTGTATGCAATCGCCCGTTATATCCTGAATCAACATGGTATCAAAACCGTGCTGGGTGGTGATCAGTGCTCTTACCGTCAGGCAGATGAATACTTCTCTTATCGCCGTGAAGCCAAGACCGGACGCATGGCAACATTCGTGTTTATGGCTTGAAAATGTTAAACTTGACTGAAATTCTTGGTTTTTAAGTATTATGTCCCTATCTTCCCAATCTGTTGCGATTGTTTATCACAGTCCTTATGGACACACGGCTAAAGTGGCAAATTTCATTGCCGATGGTGCACGGGAAACTGGTGTTCAGGTGCATATGATGAATGTCGAACATATAGATTGGGAGGTGCTGGACGCCGCAGATGCCATTATTTTTGGCTGTCCAACTTATATGGGGAGTCTGACTTCGGCGATGAAGCTGTTTATGGAACAGTCTTCGAAACGCTGGCTGGCGCGTGCATGGCAGGGCAAGCTGGCAGCAGCTTTTACCAATGGCGGCGGTCTCAGTGGCGACAAGCTGGCGGTATTGCAGCAGATTAATCTGTTTGCCATGCAGCACGGCATGTTATGGGCAGGTTTGCCATTAATGCCAACTGGACGTAGCGTAACTGACCTGAATCGTATGTCCAGCTTTTTAGGTTTAATGACTCAATCGGATAATGCACCTGTTGAAGTAACCCCACCTGAAGGGGATTTAAAAACTGCGCTCTGGTTTGGTGAATATATTGCCTTGACGCTGGCCCGTATGAATCTGAAGGCTTAATTGGATTCATAAAAAAACCTCCATTTCATGGAGGTTTTTTTATAGGCATTATGTAACCATTAGCGATGGAAAATTCGCGCTTTGTCACGTTGCCAGTCACGGTCTTTCTCAGTTGCACGCTTGTCATGCAGCTGTTTACCTTTTACCAAGGCAATTTCCAGTTTGGCATTTGGACCTTTCCAGTAACAAGCCAGTGGTACGCATGAATAACCCTTCTGGTTAATTGCACCCAGAAGTTTTTCAATTTCACGGCGATTCAGCAACAGTTTACGGGTACGCGTCGCTTCAGGCACCACATGGGTAGACGCGCTCAATAGCGGCTGAATCTGGGCACCAAACAGGAAAGCTTCACCATTTTTAAAGGTGATATAGCTCTCCACGATGGTCATACGACCAGCACGCAAGGATTTTACTTCCCAGCCTTGTAAGGAAAGTCCAGCTTCAAATTTTTCTTCAATAAAATAATCGTGACGGGCACGTTTGTTTAGCGCAATCGTTCCGCCGTTATTTTTTTTAACTACAATACTTGCTTTCGCCATAATCTGATACTTCCAAACTTGCTGCTATTGTACCGCAACTTTAATTGAGTTGAAGTTTTTAAATTGATGGAGTTTCTTCGCCAAAAAATCAAGATTTTGTTAAAATGGAAAACTTACACAATAAACAGAGTAAAAATGGATGACTAAAACTCGTGTAATTTATCCGGGGACCTTTGATCCGATCACCAATGGCCATATTGACCTGGTGACCCGTGCAGCAAAGATGTTTGATGAAGTGGTGGTTGCAATTGCGATTGGACATCACAAGAACCCGGTATTTAGTCTGGAAGAGCGAGTTGAGCTGGCCCAAGCGTCGTTGAGCCATTTGAACAATGTTGAATTTGTAGGATTTGACGGCCTGCTTGTGAATTTCTTCCGTGAGCAGAATGCTACAGCAGTCCTGCGTGGTCTGCGTGCAGTGTCAGATTTTGAGTATGAATTTCAGTTGGCCAATATGAACCGTCAGCTGGATTCACATTTTGAAGCGGTATTTTTAACCCCTTCAGAACAGTATTCCTTTATTTCATCCACTCTGGTGCGTGAAATTGCCCGCTTGCGAGGGGACGTAACCAAGTTTGTTCCGCCAAACGTGGTTGCTGCCTTCGAGCGTAAACTTCAACAAGGTTGGTAGCGTGTCTTTATATATCACCGATGAATGCATCAACTGTGATGTCTGTGAACCTGTATGCCCGAATGAGGCGATTTTTATGGGGGAACTCATTTACGAGATCAATCCTGATCTGTGTACCGAGTGCGTCGGACATCATGATAAACCACAGTGTCAGTTATTCTGTCCTGTAGACTGTATCCCGCTGGATCCGAACCATGCAGAGACGCAGGAACAACTTCAGGCCAAGTATGAAAAACTGACTGCTCAAAAAACATCAAGCAATTAGTTGCCAGATTTGATACTATGCGGCTCGAAGTGAGCCAGACGATCGCTGCTGTGGAGATCTCCGTGATTGAAGCAGGGGAGGAAAGTCCGGGCTTCATAGGGCAAGGTGCCAGGTAACGCCTGGGCGGCGTGAGCCGACGGAAAGTGCAGCAGAGAGTAGACCGCCTTCATTATGGTTCTGAGCAATCGGAATCGGAGGTAAGGGTGAAAGGGTGCGGTAAGAGCGCACCGCATGACTGGTAACAGTTTATGGCATGGTAAACCCCACCGGAAGCAAGACCAAATAGGGATCCTTTAGGCATGGCCCATGCTGGATCCGGGTAGGTCGCTTGAGCGTATGAGTGATTGTACGCCTAGAGGAATGATCGTTCTCGACAGAACCCGGCTTATCGGCTCACTTCACCAAATTTTGATCAATCAGTGCATTATGGGGTTGACGTTTTTTTTAGAAAAACTCATAATGCGCGCACAGTTTAAGGCTATGTAGCTCAGTTGGTTAGAGCACCGCACTCATAATGCGGGGGTCACAAGTTCAAGTCTCGTCATAGCCACCATATTCTGAAAAAACCCATTCCGATTGAGTGGGTTTTTTTATACCTATAAGAATTACGATGATATGATAATCACGAAATAAGCAACTGAATTTTAAGAACAATGTCTAAAGACTTTTTTAAATGGTTCAAATTAAATATTGGGAGCTGTTTGTCGTGGGCGATAACTTTTGCATGGCTCATTTTTATTTATTTTAAAATTCATAATGGAATTTTGCCTACAAACTTAAATGAATTCGGTGATTTTATTGCTGGAGCTTTTGCACCCTTGGCATTTTTCTGGTTAGTTAGAGGATTTTATCAGCAAGGTAAAGGACTTGAGCAAAACTCTAAAGCTTTAAGATTGCAGGCAGATGAACTTAAAAAAACAACTGAAGCTTTGGATTTGCAAGTTAAAGAAATGAGAGCTTCCGTTGAACAACAATCACGGTTGGCAGAATTTTATGAAAATGAACTTAAGCAAAAACAATTCGCGGCGAAGCCATTTTTAAATTTTAAGAGCGAAAATTTCTTAATCGAAGATCGGCAAAGGGAAATAAGAGATGCTGATGGTGAAGTCATAGATGTAGAGATGAGTTGTGAAGCTAGCTATGATTTAATTATTGAAAATGAAGGCGAAGTTGCAAAAGAAATATCAATTATTAAGGTGGATAGTAAACGTATTATTTGTACTAGACATGAAATACAAAAAAAAGTTAAAAATGAATTTCTTATTTATCTATCTAAGAATGAAATTAATGAGGTTCAAAAAAATAAAAAATTACAGCAACTATTTTTAATTCAATATCATGATTGTTATGGATTGCAATATAATGAAAAGATAGAGATTAACATTTATGAAAATGATGATCCATATATTAATTACTATAGTGTGATGATCAATCGATATAAAAAGAAAGGAAGTTGCTAAAAGATTTCTAATAGATTTTTAACATCATCCATCTGCAAATGTTCACGCATTTTTAGAAACTGCTTTTCATCTAAGTCATAAAGCTTAAGTGACAGCAGTTTTTTTATATCTTCATCAGGGAAACGATACTTAATAATTTTCGCAGGTACACCGCCAACGACTGCATAAGGTGGTACATCTTTCGTCACAACCGCACCTGTTGCCACCACAGCACCTTCGCCTAGCGTCACACCTTGCATAATCATGGCACGAGAGCCAATCCAGCAACCATCGCCAATCACTGTATCGCCAGCAGGGACAAAACTGCGTGTATCAAACGGGAAGGCTGAAATCCAGTCTGTACGATGCAGTTGGTTGCCACCCATCATAATCACGCATTCTGCGCCAAAACAGACGAAATTACCGATATAAAGCTGATCAATCGGCTTCTCAGGCGTTGCAGGCTTGTCATGTAAATAACGTACTACACAGCGCTCAAAACCTTGATCCCAATAGGCTGAATAGTAGGAATAATTCCCTTTAATATGAATATTCGGGTTCTTCACGGTTTTTGAGATGAACTCGAATTCACACCAATGATTCACAGGCGAATTAATTAACTTTTCAGACATAGAGGCAAGAACAATAAGGAATGGGTCATTATACCGAATTGCACTGCAAGCTGAATTAACAATCTCAATCTAGTCCATGAAGAAAATTTTAAGGTAAATGCTGATCTAAGTGCTTTGAGGGATACGTGCAATGACTTTAATTTCAAAATCAAAACCAGCCAGCCAGGTTACGCCCACAGCCGTCCAGTTTGGGTAAGGCTTTTGGGTAAAAATCTGGTTTTTAACTTTCATAATGCTTTCAAACTGCTGTTCAGGAACAGTGTGAAAAGTGGTGACATCGATAATATCATCAAAAGTACAACCAGCCGCTGCCAATGTCGCAGCTAAATTTTGAAAAGCGCGTTCTACCTGTTTTTCAAAATCTGGTTCGGGAGAACCATCTTCACGGCTACCGACCTGACCTGAAACAAAGAGTAAATCTTGCGATTTGATCGCAGCAGAATAACCATGTTGTTCATACAGGGCATGGCGGTCTTGGGGAAATATTGCAGTTCTAGTCATGGCTATTCTCTTTGAAATTATTACTATGAAAATCCTTTCTCAAAGCATCTGGGAGTTTCACATACGCTACGTATGTAAACATAATTGACATACGCTGCGTATGTCAATTAAAATTTTTGTAATGCTGAAGTGAGAATAGAAATGTCTGTTCGTGAATTAAAAATGGCCGAGACCCGTAAAAAACTGATTCAAGTGGCACGCCGTGCATTTGGGGAATATGGCTATGCAGAGACTTCAATGGATAAACTCACAGCAGAAGCAGGGCTGACCCGTGGTGCGCTATATCATCATTTTGGTGACAAAAAGGGTTTATTTGCGGCGGTGGTCGATCAGATTGATTCAGAAATGGCTTCATCTGCCCAGCAACATCTGGAGCAGCCTGATGATCTTTGGGAAGGATTGATGCTAGAAGGGCGGACCTATATTCAAAATGCCCTGAATCCGGAATTCCAGCGCATTGTACTGCGTGACGGGCCGGCTGTGCTGGGTGATCCAGCGCATTGGCCAAGTCAAAATAAATGCCTGCAATCAACACGTGAATGTGTAGAACAGTTACTGGCTGAGGGCCGATTAAAACCAGTCGATGCGCTTGCTGCTGCGGTCTTGCTAAATGGTGCAGCAATGAATGCAGCACTGTGGGTGGCATCCAGCGGTGATCCTGCACAGGTTTTACCTCAGGCTTTACAGGCATTTGAAGCATTGGCTTCTGGTTTCTTAAAATAAAACCGATAGAAATTTTCAGGCTCAATAAAAAACCCCTCAAGCGAGGGGTCTTACAGCCTAAAAATATCTAAATAAAAAATTAGATATATTCAACTTTGGAAATTTCGTATTCCACTTCACCTTGTGGTGTCACGATTTTCACTTCGTCGCCTTCGTTTTTACCTAAAAGTCCACGCGCGATCGGAGAGTTCACAGAGATCTTGTTGATCTTAAAGTCTGCTTCGTCATCACCCACAATTTTGTAAGTTTTTTGTTCTTCAGTGTCCAGATTTTCAATGGTCACTGTCACGCCAAATACAACACGACCGTTTTGTTCCAGTGCTTTAACATCAATCACCTGGCAAGCACCAAGTTTACCTTCGATGTCCTGAATACGACCTTCACAGAAGCCCTGTTGTTCACGTGCAGCATGATACTCTGCATTTTCCTTTAGATCTCCATGTTCACGTGCTTCAGCAATTGCCGCTGTAATACGCGGGCGATCAACAGTTTTTAGCTGATGTAATTCTTTTTCCAAGGCAAGTTTGCCTTCAGGAGTCATAGGATAACGTTGCATAGTTGTCCCTCAAAATTAGGTATGTAAGTAAAATACAAAGTGTATAAATGAAAAAAAGCCCGCCACCGAGAAGGTGGCGGGACTTCTCAGTAACGAATTAACCTACTGTTAAATCTTGCAAACGATATACATCCATCGGCAATTTAATCGCTAAAGCTTGGCATACTGCGTCCGCACCATTCAAGGTAGTTGTGTTATACACTTTACCTTGAAGCGCTGAACGACGGATCGAGAATGAATCTTCCTGCGCTTTTTTACCTTCAGTCGTATTGATTACAAGGTGAATTTCGCCGTTTTTGATACGGTCCACAATGTTTGGACGACCTTCAGTTACTTTGTTTACGCGTTCACATTCAAGACCAGCTTCGCTAATCACTTTAAATGTACCATCAGTTGCAAGAATCTTGAAGCCTAGGTCAATCAATTGTTTCGCAATGCCTGCTGCACGAGGTTTATCTGAGTCACGTACAGAAATGAATGCGTGTTTCACTTCACCTTCTGTCGGAAGACCAGGTAGACGTTCGTTCGCACCTAAAACAGCTTTATAAAATGCTTCACCGAATGTTTTACCAACGCCCATGACTTCGCCTGTAGATTTCATCTCAGGACCAAGGATCGGGTCAACGCCAGGGAATTTGTTGAATGGGAACACTGCTTCTTTGACAGAGAAGTGTTCAGGGATAATCTCTGAAGTAAAGCCTTGTGACTCTAGAGATTGACCCGCCATACAACGTGCAGCCACTTTCGCTAAAGATTCGCCGATACACTTAGAAACGAACGGCACAGTACGTGATGCACGTGGGTTCACTTCCAGGATGTAAACGTCTTCGCCTTTAACCGCAAACTGAACGTTCATTAGACCAATTACGCCAAGTTCTTTTGCCATTGCAATTGTTTGACGACGCATTTCGTCCTGAATCTCTTTAGACAGAGAATAAGGAGGAATCGAACATGCTGAGTCACCTGAGTGAATACCTGCTTGTTCAATATGCTGCATGATGCCGCCAATCACAACGTCTTTACCGTCAGAGACACAGTCTACGTCAACTTCGATTGCATCATCCAGGAAACGGTCAAGCAGAACAGGCGCTTCGTTTGATGCTTGAACTGCATCACGTAGGTAGCGTTTAAGTTCTTCATCGTTATAAACGATTTCCATCGCACGACCACCAAGGACGTAAGAAGGACGTACCACAAGTGGGTAGCCTACTTTAGATGCTTCAGCCATACCTTCTTCAGCAGATTTTACGATGCTGTTGTTTGGTTGACGAAGTTGCAGGCGTTGAATCATTTGCTGGAAGCGTTCACGGTCTTCTGCGCGGTCAATCGCATCAGGCGATGTACCAATGATTGGCGCACCTGCTTCTTCTAAAGCACGAGCCAGTTTCAAAGGTGTTTGACCACCATACTGAACGATAATGCCTTTTGGCTTCTCGATACGTACGATTTCAAGCACATCTTCAAGTGTAATTGGTTCGAAGTACAAACGGTCAGATGTGTCGTAATCCGTAGAAACAGTTTCAGGGTTACAGTTCACCATGATGGTTTCATAGCCGTCTTCACGCATTGCAAGGGCAGCATGTACACAGCAGTAATCGAATTCGATACCTTGACCGATACGGTTAGGGCCGCCACCAATCACCATGATCTTGTCACGAGTCGATGGATTTGCTTCACATTCTTCATCGTAAGTTGAGTACATGTAAGCTGTATCAGATTCGAATTCTGCAGCACATGTATCGACACGTTTGTAAACTGGCGTTACGCCCAGGTTCCAACGGTGTTTACGGAATTGTTTTTGTGAAATGCCCATCAAGTTCGCAATGCGAAGATCTGATAAACCTTTACGTTTGAATGCACGGATGTTATCCGCATTCAAATCACCAAAACCTAAAGTTTTGATTTGGTTTTCAGTTTTTATGATATCTTCGATTTGGATCAAGAACCAACGGTCGATGTTCGTCGCAGCAAATACTTCATCAAGCGTGAAACCGTGACGGAATGCATCGCCCACGTACCAGATACGCTCAGGACCTGGAACTTTAAGCTCTTGTAAGATTTTCTCACGCGCGCCTTCAGTACCCGCTTCGATTTTCTCATCAAAGCCAGATGCACCGACTTCAAGACCACGAAGCGCTTTTTGCATAGACTCCTGGAAGTTACGAGCAATGGCCATCACTTCACCCACAGATTTCATCTGTGTTGTCAAAGTTGCATCAGCTTGTGGGAATTTCTCGAAGTTGAAACGAGGAATCTTAGTAACTACATAGTCAATCGCAGGTTCGAATGATGCAGGTGTTGTACCGCCAGTAATGTCATTTTTCAGTTCATCAAGGGTATAACCTACAGCTAGTTTCGCCGCAATTTTCGCAATTGGGAAACCAGTTGCTTTAGACGCAAGCGCAGATGAACGAGAAACACGCGGGTTCATCTCGATCACAACCATACGGCCATCTTTCGGGTTAATACCGAACTGAACGTTAGAACCGCCTGTTTCTACACCAATTTCACGAAGTACAGCTAGAGAAGCGTTACGTAGTAACTGGAATTCTTTATCTGTAAGGGTTTGCGCAGGCGCAACAGTGATCGAGTCACCTGTGTGCACGCCCATTGGGTCGAAGTTTTCAATGGTACATACAATGATACAATTGTCGTTTTTGTCACGAACAACTTCCATTTCGTATTCTTTCCAGCCAATTAATGATTCATCGATCAATAACTGTTTGGTTGGAGAAAGATCGAAACCGCGTTCACAGATTTCAATGAATTCTTCTTTGTTGTATGCGATACCGCCGCCTGAACCACCCATGGTGAATGATGGACGGATAATCACAGGGAAGCCGAAGCGTGCTTGAATCTCTAAAGCTTCTTCCATTGATTCGGCAATGTCTGCTTTTGGACATTCAAGACCAATTTTACGCATTGCCTGGTCGAACAGTTTACGGTCTTCAGCTTTTTCAATTGCTTCTTTGGTCGCACCGATCAACTCAACATTGTATTTTTCTAAAATGCCGTGCTCATCAAGGGCAAGGGCACAGTTCAATGCAGTTTGACCACCCATTGTAGGAAGAACTGCGTCTGGACGTTCTTTCTCAATGATTGCTGCAACAGTCTGCCAGGTAATCGGTTCGATATACGTTGCATCTGCCATTGCAGGGTCAGTCATAATGGTTGCCGGGTTAGAGTTCACCAAAATAACACGGTAGCCTTCTTCACGAAGCGCTTTACACGCTTGCGCGCCTGAATAGTCAAACTCACACGCCTGACCAATCACAATAGGACCAGCACCGATAATTAAGATGCTTTTAATGTCTGTACGTTTAGCCATGATGCTTCCTTAATTACTTCTTAGATGCTTCGATAAGTTCGATGAAATGATCAAACAATGGTGCGCAGTCATGTGGACCAGGGCTTGCTTCAGGGTGACCCTGGAAGCTGAACGCAGGTTTGTCTGTGCGATGAATACCTTGGTTAGTACCATCAAACAGTGAGCGATGAGTCACACGCAATACCGCAGGCAAGGTGCTTTCATCCACTGCGAAGCCGTGGTTTTGAGAAGTAATCATCACTGTACCAGTTTCAATGTTTTGTACAGGATGGTTGGCACCGTGATGGCCGTGAGGCATTTTCACAGTCTTGGCACCGCTTGCAAGCGCAAGAATCTGATGACCTAGGCAAATCCCGAATACAGGAATATTGCGGGCATCTTCTACAATTGTTTTTACAGCTTCAATTGCGTAGTCACATGCAGCTGGATCGCCAGGGCCGTTCGACAGGAACACGCCATCTGGATTCAGTGCAAGTACATCAGCAGCAGGAGTTTGCGCAGGCACAACGGTCAATTTACAACCGCGATCTGCAAGCATACGTAAGATGTTGGTTTTGACACCGTAATCGTATGCAACAACATGGAATTTAAATTCTGGTTGAGCGAAGCCTTTACCTAAAGTCCATGAACCTTCAGTCCATTCAAAACCTTCAGGATCACAGCATTCTTTTGCAAGGTCTAAACCATTCAGACCACCGAATGCGCGTGCTTTTTCAAGTGCTTCTTCTTCAGTGATGTTTTCGCCTGCAAGGATACAACCGTTTTGTGCACCTTTATCACGCAAAATTCGAGTTAATCGTCGCGTGTCGATGTCAGCAATAGCCACTACATTGTGCTGTTCTAGATATTCACCTAGTGATTGTTCAGCACGGAAGTTACTGTGTAATAAAGGAAGGTCACGGATAATTAAACCGTTTGCCCATACTTTATGAATACGACCTGATTCTGCGTCTTCTTCGTTGCAACCCGTATTACCGATATGTGGGTAAGTTAAAGTTACAAGCTGCTGTGCATAACTTGGATCAGTCAAAATTTCTTGATAGCCAGTCATGGCAGTGTTGAAAACGACTTCACCAGTCGTACAACCCGATGCGCCAATCGAAGTACCTTTAAAGATAGTTCCGTCGGCAAGGGCTAAAATTGCTGGGGTGCTCAAACCAAAGCTCCTGAAATTTAGGCTGTAAAAAAGCGAGTAGACGAAAAAAAAGGAAGGTTAATTTTTAAACCTACCCTCCTATGTCTGCTCGCTTGAACTTAACACGGCATTATACGCAGTAACACCTGCTAAGTCCAATAGCTTTGCTGCAAAAGTATGAGATAAATGGCTTGCTTTTTGCTTGAAAGTCTGTTTCGTGATCAATGTTGAAAAATGTAACCATTTAATAATTGTCAGACAAATCAAGTCTTAAATTTTATCGAATTTACTAATATGAAAGCGTCAAAACAAAACTAAAGGCAAAAGACATGGCTACCACAACTAAAACTACAACATCTAAAAAAAATCTGAATGTCGTTGTCACTGAAACTGCCGAGCAGCTTGAAAAAGCAGCAATAGAGGCGAAAGAGCAGGCAGTGGAAACGCTTGGCGAAAGCAAAGAAAATATTGAAGCTGAAGTAAAAAAACTGAGCAATACTGTAACTGATCAGCTAACCCAGTTTAAACAGGATTTACTGCAGCGCATCGATACCTTGAAAGAGCAGTTGTTTGGCTCACAAAAAGAGTTGAATGAACTGACCAGCTTTATCAAAACCGAATTTAATGCGGTCATTGATGATCTATCAAAACTCGGTAAAGAATTAAAAGAAGATGTCACCCAGATTTCGACCAAGCATAAGGATCATCTGGCAGATACCCTAAAACGCTCTAAAGACAGTACGATTGAAGTTTTGAAAAAAGTTAAACCCGTCGTTGTAAAAGGAGAAACCGAAGAAAAAGAAACTGATCTAAAAAGTTAAACAAGCAACAAAACAAAAAAAGCAGCCGAAGGGGAGCATCTATGTTCTCCTTTCGTATTAGACGCAACACTGACTCATAAAACAAAAATAGGGGGTCATGATGCAACATCATCTTATAGCGGCAATATTGCTACTTGCCTTGATCATGGTTTTAAATCTTGAAACCTGGAAAAGCCGTCTAGCCTATCTTGCCATGGTAATACTGAGTTTTAGCTATTTCAGTGTTTTACAGGCCGCAGTTTCCATTATTGCGATTACTATGATTCTGATTTTTTACGCTGCTGTGACAGCAGTACAGAGAAATGCAAGACTACATCACTAATCCACTTACCCTGAACTTCAGGCAAAATAAAAAACGTGAGACCGATGAGCCTCACGTTTTTATATTTTTATCATTTGTGTATTACAGGAGAGTATTTACATCCTAGAACACATGTAACCAGTCACGCTTGTTATGAAAGTCTGCTTGTGGACTGCTGTGCTGCATGGCATAGTATTGATCGCCTTGAGGGGTTTTCAATACAGCAGACAAGCCAAGGAACAGATCAGCCCATTTTAGCTTGTTCAGGGCCATGAAATCGGTTAGATCCAAGCTGACATTGAGTCCATAATGGGTACGCTTGAGCTGGTTCAGGTCGATATCATAAGCCGCTTGTGGCGGCATTTCTTCTGGATAACGGTATTCTTCAAACTGATAGGCTTGCCAGGCCTGAGAAGGAGAGAGATTGATTTCGCGATAAAAATCTTCGTCCTTTACCCCAATAAAAATTTCAAAACACGTCTGTTCCCAGAGAAAGTCCTGACGGGGGTGTGCTGCGACCAGTTCTGGCCAAAGCACATACTGGTTCGGATCGCGTAGCCAAAAACCCACATTCAATGTGGATGGGCCTTGCTGTTCAATCGCGCCGACCAGCGAGATCGCCTGAAAACGACGATCGAATGCATTCAGTTCGTAACTAGCCATAGATCCTGAACTTAGTTAGACAAGTGCGCAAAGCGAACAAGGTTAGACAGTTTTTGGTTCTGTTTCGGCGCTTTTTTGTAAAGCAACGCGATTTTACCAATGGTTTGTACGATTTCAGCACCTGTTGCTTCAACAATCTCAGTAATGAGAACAGCACGTGCTTCACGATCTTCAGCCACAACTTTCACTTTAATCAGTTCGTGGTCATTCAGCGCACGCTCAAGTTCTTCGATCACATTTTCAGTCAGGCCTTTGTCACCAAGCATTACCACCGGGTTTAATGCATGTCCGATTTGACGTAAACGTTTACGTTCCTGAATAGATAAAGACGCCATGAGAGATAACCTGATTTTTAAAACGGCTTAGTATAGCAAAAGCAAAAAACAAACGCTTTATATTCTCAGGAAATAATCGGTGCCATCACATAAAAAATCCAACCAACTGTCTTAGATTTAGATACAGATCAATACTGCAAATCATGTGTTTTTCACGTACAATTAATAATTGGAAGTTTTTTTTATTTAGAGAGTTATGGCAACACGCATTACCAACCAGAAGTTATCCAAAAGTAGTCGTGCGTGGATGAGAGAGCATCTCGATGACTTTTATGTGAAGAAAGCGCAAAAAGAAGGTTATCGGGCACGTGCAGCGTATAAACTTCTTGAGATTCAAGAAAAATACGGCATTATCAAACCAGGTATGACGGTTGTCGATCTGGGCGCAGCGCCAGGAAGCTGGTCGCAAATTGCTGGTAAACTGGTCGGTTCTAAAGGTCTGGTGATCGCATCGGATATCCTGGAAATGGATGCACTGCCAGATGTGACCTTCCTGCAAGGTGACTTCCGTGAGCAGGAAGTGTTCGATAAATTGTTAAATATTTTAGATGGACGTACGGTAGACGTTGTAATTTCCGATATGGCCCCCAATACATCAGGTAATAAGGCTGTAGATCAACCGCGTCAGATCTATCTCTGTGAACTGGCCCTCGACTTTGCCAACAAGGTTTTAGGTCCTAAAGGTCAGTTTATTGTTAAAGTCTTCCAGGGTACTGGCTTTGATGAATTCCGTAAGGAAGTTGTTAATAGTTTTGATATTCTGAAAACGGTAAAACCTGCTGCATCGCGTGCTCGCTCGAAAGAAGTCTTTCTGGTGGGGCAGGGGCGCAAGAAGGCTTCTAAATAAAGTCTACTTGCCAACACGCTAAAAATTGTGCATTTTGTACGTTTTTAATAATTGCAAGTTGAACAAACTTGGAAATTCAGGTCACCCGCGAGGGCATGATCAAATTAGATTGGAAATGGGAATAAAGCTTTGAGCGATCTTTTTAAGAATGCCGTATTGTGGCTCGTGATACTGGGTGTGCTGGTGCTCATCTTCAGCAACGTCAGTGATCGCAATCAGCCGACAACAATGAACTATTCAGAGTTTGTTGCAGCGGTGAATGACGGCCAGATTAAGCAAGTGACAATAGATGGCGAAAGAATTCGTGGTGAGAAATCAAACGGTTCCGAGTTCGAAAGTATTCGTCCGGCAGTTCAGGATCCTGAACTGATGCCAAATCTCATCAAGAACAATGTGGTTGTTGAAGGTACTGCACCACAACGCCAAGGCTTGTTGATGCAGTTGCTGATCGCAAGTTTCCCTGTACTCTTAATCATTTTGTTATTCATGTTCTTTATGCGCAACATGGGTGGCGGTGCAGGCGGTAAGAACGGTCCGATGAGCTTCGGTAAGTCGAAGGCGAAAATGCTGTCTGAAGACCAGATTAAAGTTACCTTTACTGATGTTGCGGGTTGTGATGAAGCAAAACAGGAAGTCGTGGAAATCGTTGACTTCCTAAAAGATCCTGCAAAATTCAAACGTCTGGGTGCCACTATTCCTAAGGGCGTCCTGATGGTGGGTCCTCCGGGTACGGGTAAAACCTTGCTTGCAAAAGCGATTGCAGGTGAAGCGAAAGTTCCATTTTTCAGTATTTCCGGTTCTGACTTCGTAGAAATGTTCGTGGGTGTCGGTGCATCTCGTGTACGTGATATGTTCGAACAGGCGAAACGCCATGCGCCATGTATCATCTTCATCGATGAGATTGATGCTGTTGGTCGTCACCGTGGTTCAGGTACAGGTGGTGGTCACGATGAACGTGAACAGACACTGAACCAGATGCTGGTTGAAATGGACGGTTTCGAAGGCAATGAAGGGATTATCGTCATCGCGGCAACTAACCGTGCTGATGTACTGGATAAAGCCTTACTTCGTCCAGGTCGTTTTGACCGTCAAGTGATGGTTGGCTTGCCAGACATTAAAGGCCGTGAGCAAATCCTGAATGTTCATTTGAAGAAACTGCCGTCTACAACGGGTGTGGATGTGAAAGTCCTGGCTCGTGGTACTCCTGGTTTCTCTGGTGCGCAGTTGGCAAACCTTGTAAACGAAGCAGCATTATTCGCAGCACGTCGCAACAAGAATACTGTCGACATGCATGACTTTGAAGATGC
Source organism: Acinetobacter sp. LCT-H3 (assembly GCF_001866125.1). Taxonomy (NCBI): domain Bacteria; kingdom Pseudomonadati; phylum Pseudomonadota; class Gammaproteobacteria; order Moraxellales; family Moraxellaceae; genus Acinetobacter; species Acinetobacter sp. LCT-H3. Next base: position 93,536 of record NZ_MODX01000005.1, read on the forward strand.
TAAAGACAAGCTGTATATGGGGCCTGAACGTAAATCGATGGTACTTCGTGAAGAAGAGCGTCGTGCTACGGCTTACCATGAAGCAGGGCATGCAATTGTTGCGGAAATGCTGCCAGGTACTGACCCTGTGCATAAAGTAACGATCATGCCGCGTGGCTGGGCATTAGGTGTAACCTGGCAGTTGCCTGAGTTTGACCAGACCAGCCATTACAAAGATAAAATGCTAAATGATATTTCGATCTTGTTCGGTGGTCGTATTGCAGAAGAAGTCTTTATTAACCAGATGTCGACTGGTGCCTCAAATGACTTTGAACGTGCAACCAAAGTTGCGCGTGCGATGGTGACCAAATACGGTATGTCTGACAAGTTAGGCGTAATGGTCTATGAAGATGACTCGCAACAGTCGTTTATGGGCAGCATTGGTAGCCGTACAATTTCTGAAGCGACTCAACAGCAGGTTGATGCTGAAGTACGCCGTATCATCGATGAGCAATATAAAGTGGCTCGTGATATTCTGGAAAATAACAAAGATATCGCGCATGCCATGGTGAAAGCGTTGATGGAATGGGAAACAATTGATCGCGAGCAAATCCGTGACATCATGGAAGGTCGTGAGCCTAAGCCACCTAAGGTCTATGTTTCAGACAATCCTGTGATTGATGTAACACCGAAGGATGGTCCGTTGACTCCTCCGCCATTACCAGCCAATTAAGCAGAAAATAAAAAAACCACCTTCGGGTGGTTTTTTTATGGCAATGATTTGGATTGTTTTGGCGTGATGCTATATTCAGCTATAAAAAACTAATGAGCAAAAATAAAAATGACAATACCTGTTTTGGAATCCCGTATTTATCAGCTACGTTTAGAACCATTAACTTGGGAGCATTTTACAGATTTAGAAGCAGCTTGTGCTGAAGGGGATTTGGGCGAAGTGCCTTATAATTCTGTACCTTATTTAAGCGAATTAAAACAATATATACAGCAAGCTTTGGCTCAACAAGCTCAGGGTACAAGGATGGCTTTTGCTGTGATTGATTTAACAGCGGGTCAAGCGATTGGAACCACCAGTTATCATGATATCAAGCCTGAAATTCCACGTGTGGATATTGGTTATACCTGGTATGCACAGCGTTATCAGCGTACCTATGTGAATCGGGTTTGTAAATATCTTCTTTTAAGTCATGCCTTTGAAGAGCTTAATGCTCGGGTAGTAGGCTTTCGTACGGATCATCTGAATCTAAAAAGTCAAAAAGCCATTGAAGCTCTAGGAGCTAAACGGGATGGTATCATTCGATGTCATATGTTGCGTAAAGATGGTCAGACAGTGCGGGATAGCTATATCTATAGTATTTTAAGAAGTGAATGGGTAGAGGTAAAATCACAGTTACAATCTAAGCTTATGCAATGCTCAAATAAACCGCAGTTTGAAATTTAATTCTGGCTTGTTTCAGCTTTGCTTTATATCGCTATCCATACGACAATACGCTAGTTATTGGATTTAGGATGAAAACATGCAGCTGATGCCGTTATTACCACGCGTATGGACATTTGAACACTTAACACTGGATCTGTCCCAGCCGCATGTGATGGGAATTCTGAATGTTACACCGGATTCATTTAGTGATGGGGGCAAACATAATTCTCAAGATGCTGCAGTAGCGCGTGCATTAGAAATGATGGCAGAAGGTGCAACAGTTATTGATGTGGGTGGCGAGTCGACCCGTCCGGGTGCATCGGCGGTTGAAGTAAAAGAAGAAATTCGCCGTGTAGTGCCTGTGGTTGAAGAACTGGCCAAGCACAATGTCGTGATTTCAATTGATACTTCCCAGCCAGAAGTGATTAAGGCTGCAGTGAAAGCTGGAGCACATATCTGGAATGATGTTCGTGCACTGACACGACCGAATGCCTTGCTAACTGCTGCTGAGTTGGATATTCCGGTCATTATTATGCATATGCGTGGTGAACCTACTACGATGAATAATCTGGATCAGTATCAAGATGTCACGCTTGATGTCATTGCGGAATTAAAACAGCGCGTGCAGGATGCTTTAGATGCCGGGGTGAAAGCTGAGCACATTATGATTGATCCCGGTTTTGGATTTGCCAAAAATGCTGAACAGAACCTGAAACTACTGAATGAATTGTACAAACTAACTCAACTTGGTTATCCAATATTGTCGGCGTTGTCACGTAAACGCTTTATTGGACAGGTGCTGGGTGGAGCAGAAGCCGTAGAACGCGCAGTGGGATCAGTAGCAGCACACTTGCTAAGTATTCAACAAGGTGCCTGCATGGTACGTGTACATGATGTCAAAGCGACAGCAGATGCAATTAAGGTCTGGAAGGCAATGCAAGCCGCGGTTTAATTGTTGGCTAGATTGCATGTTAGGCGGCGTGCTGTTTGGCTTTTAAGCGGCAATATGGTATATAGGGCACGCTTAATTTTTAGTTATAGTTTTAGAGTGCCTGTAATGTTTGCAGATTTACTTCTCCCAATGTTCGATGATGAATATTATCCCGATATTCTGGTTGCTGAAGTAAAGCAGCACATCGAACGTTTTGCCAAAAAGGTGACAAAATCTGGTTTATCTGAATATGAGATTTATCAGTTTGCCAATGCGACTGTGGCAGAAATCAATGAAATGAAGCCGCAGTTCGAAGACCTGGATTCCTCTTTAGATGATACCGCAGCAGATTATATTGCTGAAGCCATGATGATGGTAGTACAGGAACAGGGATACTTCGAAGTTGAAATGGAAGAGCTGGTCGCTACCCGCGAATGGTGAAAAAAGCCCTGTTTTCACAGGGCTTTTTTTAATGATCTAAAAATGCTTCTTTAAAATTTTTATAATGAATTTCATTTAGGAGTTTCTGTTCTTCCTGCATGCAGCGTTGATGTAATTCTAGATAATATTTTTTTAAATCCTTTTGCAGTGGCACAGGTTCCGGCTCTTTGCTTTGCGACTGTTGATAAGACCAGTAAGCCAATTGACGGATGTGCTGCAAACGTACCAGCAGGGTGCTGCGGGTAGAACTTCTAAAGCCGGGCTCAATTAACACCGCTACAAAACTGCTGAAGGCAAGTAGACCCAGGCAAGGTAAAGCAATGAACGCTGAATGAAAATACTGGTAATTGATCAGTGACAGAACAACAATCAGGGTTTGAATATATAAACAGGATTGCAGGCGCTTTGCGTAGCGTACAGAACTGTACTTGGCCTGAAACTGGGCACGCCAGATATAAGGATAGAGCATACTAATAAGTACGATCGTACCTGCACTAATGGCCTGATTCTTTGAATCCATAAAGTCTGGATAAAAAGGCAGGGAAAAGCACAGACCACAAAATGCTGTAATCAGCATCAAAATCCCGATACGCAAATATAAATACGGATCAATGGTTTGATTCAAATATTTATAGCGGCTATAGCTAAGTCTGCAAAAGAATGCATCAGGATGGCGTAACTGTAATCTGGCTAGATCGAAAGAGCGGGGTGCGGACATGAGGAGGCACACTCTATTTATAAATTTCAGGCACAAAAAAACCAGCTCATTGCTGGGTTTCTGCATTTGCACCATTTTAAACTGAATCAAAATGGTGCCCGAGGCCAGACTCGAACTGGCACGCTTTGTGGGCGGGGGATTTTAAATCCCCTGTGTCTACCGATTTCACCACTCGGGCATGCGCGCCATCATAGATGAGCAGCGAGAACTTGGCAAGATGATTTCTTATTATTTGTTTTATTTTCAGGCAATTTAGCCATTAAAATTTAAAAGAAAGCAAAGCTGATGTTATTCAAAGCTTTAAATTTCAATAAATTAATCGATTTACAGCATTTCATCCAGATAACTGTCCACATCAATATGTTTAATGCTTTTACAGTACTGGTGTTCAGATTTGAATAACTGGCTATATAGGTCGGCATAGCGGTTTAGCTGACGCTTGAGTACTTCATATTCAGGACTTTGAGCCGAAGTCATATAGAGTTTTAATCGGGTTCTCAGGCTTTGTTTGTATGCCCAGAAACACACACGACGCAGTTGATGCAGCTGATAATATTCACTGTCCTGACTGTTTTGACGAAACAGATTTTCCTTATAAAAACGCACAAAGCCAAAACTGACACCAAAGGACAGGAGCGCCCACATCACAAACTGACTTTGTAAGAATTGAATATTCAGGGCAGACAGAATGACGATTACAGCAAGCTTGACAGGACTATGTCGTAATAGTTGATAAAGTGAATGCGAAGAATGTCGAATCTGTTTAATGACCAAAGGGACAATCACCATCAAGAATAAAAGAATTGCCAGAATGGCATAGGCTTGTGCCTGAAAGTTACTCAGCTCAGTAAAATTACTCAGGAAAATATCTTTCAGTACGAAACTGATTGGCACAAAAATCATGCTCGCCAATAGCCAAGGAATAAATTCACGACGGTCATCCAGTACACCTCTGGTCTTGATCTGACTATAAAACAGGTAATTGTGCTTAAAAGCCGCTGGATAGAGCCGCTGAAGTTGCTGAAGCGACACATTGACTTGTTGGTTTTGCATGTATGAAGTCGGGCAGGAGATGGATGAGTAAGATTACTATAAAGTAAATTGCTGAATTTTTCCGAAAAATTGCAATGCGCAATTAAATCATCTCACTTGCAGCAGGATTTTGTCTTTTTGTCCGGGAATTATGCGAAAATAGCCTATTGTAAATATTATTTGTAAGGGCAGTTCATGACTGATCAATCTCCTGAGACTTTAAGCGACATCGAAATTCTGGATCTGTTACAGGCAATGAAAAACGATGAATTAGATACCGAAGCGAAAGAAGCTATTCGTCAGGGTGGTAAAGCGGGTCGTCAGGAAGCGCATAAACAGGCGCTGGTTAAATTGCATCAGTCATTTGAAGAAAAATTTGTTGAAGCAGTGTCTATCGCGCTTCACTTGAATGAAGCTCAGATCAAAAAGATTCGTTACAAGAAAGACCGTATCCGTATTTTAAAGGCGCGTGGTATTGATTACCTGGCGATTGATGGTGCGGAAACTGCATTTGTATTGGCACAGATCGCTCAGGCTATTGTGCGTGAAGATGCAATCGTGACGCATGACCTGCATAATATTTTCCCATTCTGGAAAGAAGGCTGGCCTATGGTGCAGTTCGATAATGCCTATAAAATTCTGGAAGATGATATTCGTATTCACTACCAGGCAGTATTAGATGTATTGATCAGCAAATACTGATTCAAATGAAAAAGCACCTTAGGGTGCTTTTTTAATCTCTATAGATCAGGGCAATCAGCCAGCTGACCGGTAGAATAAACACTCTCCACCAGCTAATAAGTGGCCAGTAAAAATATTCACCCCACGTCAGGGTGGAATCAAAGCCACGTCGTCTGCGTTCATGCGGATAAGGAATTAAAATTACAGTAAAAACCAGCAGGCCAATTCCTGCCAGTATTAAAATCGGATTCTTTTCCTGCATAAAAAAGAAATACAGCAGATAAATTCCGGAATAAAAACTGAGACAGGCCAACAAGGCAGACAGATTCATCCAAGTTCCTTTTTATTATTGATTTTAAAAGAGAAGAATCAGATTAATCTGATTCTTCCTCAATATTATTTTTATTGGGTTCCAGTAAGCGAGTCACCAGCAACTGGTCAATTTTGAAATGATCGACATCGACGACTTCAAATTTATAACCTGCATGAATCACGATATCAGCCGGACGTGGAATCTTGCGCAGCTTGTACATCATAAAGCCAGCCAGCGTTTCATAATTCTCTTCATCTGGCATTTCATCAATGCCTAAGGCATGTTTCATGTCTTCAATTGGCGTACTGCCTTCAATCAGCCATGAATCAGCATCACGTTTAAAGATCTGCTGATCTTCTTCCATTGGTGTTACCCAGTCACCCATTACGGTAATCATGATGTCAGACAGGGTAATCACACCCACGACCAGTGCATATTCATTAATGACCACTGCAAACTTTTCTTTGCTCGAACGGAAGCGGTCCAGAAGTTCGGATAAGGTCAGGGTGTCCGGAATCATCAACACATTACGAATTGTGGATTCATTCAGCTGATTGATTTTCTGGTTGTTGAGAATACGGACCAGAATGTCTTTGGCATCGACATAGCCAATTACCTGGTCGATATTTTCATTACAGACCAGAAATTTGGAATAAGGATATTGCGCCAGCTTTTGACGAATACTGTCTTCAGCTTCAGTCAGGGTAAAGAACACCACATTTTCACGTGTGGTCATACTGGAAGGAACATTACGTTCTTCAAGTTCAAATACGTTTTCAATAAAGTGGTGTTCCTGTTTTTGTAGTACGCCAGCCTGAGCACCGGCATCCATCACGGCAGAAATATCTGCAAAAGTAATATTGTCATCCCGGATCGTATTGACTTTGAATAACCGGAATAACAGATTGGCAATGGCATTAATTATCCAGGCCAATGGCTTGCAGATTTTAATAAAAATTTGAATCGGGTTGATAACTGCGACTGAAATTTTTTCCGGTGCAATCATTGCCAGGCGTTTTGGCATCAGATCAGCAAACAGAATGAATAATGAAGTCACCAGAGTGAAAGATAAGGCGAAGCTAATGTTCTCGGTCCAAGGACCATCATATATACGCGAGACAAATTCGGCGATATAAGGACGGAAAGCCCCTTCACCCAGAATACCGCCGAGAATGGCGACAGCATTTAAGCCAATTTGGGAGGCAGCAAAGAAGTCTGCTGAGTTTTCCTGCAAATCCAGCACTTTCTGGGCACGGACGTCGCCTGATTCGGCCAAAATTTTAAGTTTGACCTTACGGGCACCTGCGAGTGCGATTTCAGTCAGTGATAAAAAACCAGCCCCCGCGATGAGTATTAAGATAATCACGATGTTTTGAAAGAGGCTCACGTAATCCACCTGTGGATTGATATTATCTTGGAATATTTTTAACACAAAAAAGGACTTGAGGTGTAAAAACAGATCTCAAGTCCTTACAGTATAAGCTTAAAAAATAATAATTTATGTGAAATTCATTTTAATAAGGTGAAAATTGCGAATTATTCTGCATAAATTCACGATTCTCTTCTTCAATCATCTGGCGCGCTACATATAGAATCAGCTGACGCAACCAGCGATGTGCCGGATGATGATGCAGTAATGGACACCATGCCATCTTCAGTTCAAATTCAGGAATATAGAAAGGGGGATCTTTAAGTAGCAAATTATGGTTCTTGGCTTGCAGGCGGGCAATACGCGTTGGTAGCGTTGCTACCAGATCTACATTTGACGCCAAAAGTCCCGGCATCTGATAGTGACGGGTAAATACTGAAATCTTACGTTTTTGCCCAATACGTTCCAGCGCCTGATCAATCCAGCCAAGTCCGGCCTGCTTTTCAGGATTAACCCCGAATCCCACGCCCATGCCGGTTTTAGATACCCAGATATGCTGTGCATCTAAATAGCTTTTCAGATTCAGGTTACCAGCAGCAGGATGTTTATTATTTAACAGACAAGAAAAGCTGTCACGCCACACCAGTACCTGATGGAAACTTTGCGGAATTTCATTAAACCGGTTAATCGCCAGATCAACCTTACCTTGTTCCATGTCACGATAAGACACATCACTTGGTGTCAGGAAGTCTAGAACAACATTGGGTGCTTCAGAGCGTAAAGCTTTGACCAGGCGCGGTACCAGCGTCGCTTCAGCATAATCTGAAGTCATGATACGAAATACACGATTTGAGGTATAAGGGCGGAACTCGGTACGGGGTTCCAGAATCATGGACAGATCAGACAGGGCATCGCGAATACGTGGCTGCAGTTCGAGTGCCCGTTCAGTCGGTGTCATCCCTTCAGAAGAACGGATCAGGAGGGGATCATTAAATAAATTGCGCAGGCGACGCAAAATGTTACTCATGGCAGGCTGGGTCACGCCAAGTTGCTCAGCTGCACGTGTGACATTTTTTTCGCGAAGAAGTACATCAAGATAAATTAATAGATTGAGATCGACCCGCTCCAGATTCATAAAAAAAATACCGAAAATAAAATCATGAAATTATAGTGATTATGCCATAAGTACCGCGGCTTGTGTACGTGACCGATGAAAAAAAAGCCACCGAATTTATAGCAGTTTTTATTCATTTTCAAGCAAGAGGAGTCTATTAATCAAGTCTGGGTTTTTTCTGTCAATTTGGTCAATTACCGGATCAAACTGGATACCTATTTTTAGTTAAAACAGGGTAAGTGAAAATGATTTCAAGACAAGAAATGAGTCAATGATTAATAGTAGATAAATTATGTGAAATATGTAGTTTTGCATTAATTCAGTTTGTAGGAAATATAAAGCAAGACTGGCAAAAAAGACCAAAAAAATCAGGTCATCAAGCGAGTCAAGACTTAAGTCTAATGAATATTTTATATTCCATAAGCTGAAATTTTAGACAAAAATAAAATTCAAAAATTCAAAAATAAATTATTAAATACAATAACTTATATAAAATTTATCAATATATAATTAGACTTTCATCTACATATTTTTTAAATAAATAGTGATAATTCTTGCAGAATATTGGATTAATTTTTTTATTGCATCTAATCTCTAAACATCGCAACGAGCTGACTAAAATCTAAACAAAGTTTTGAGGGTCTGATTTTAGAACAACGTTGCAGAAAAATCCTAATATTATTACAGGAATATATCATGACTACATATCAAACAGCGATTGATGCAATCCGCGAATTAAAAGCGAAATTCGGCAATACTTGGGCAGACATCAGTCCTGAAGATGCTGCGCGTATGCAACTTCAGAACCGTTTCAAAACAGGTTTAGACATTGCAAAATACACAGCAGCAATTATGCGTCGTGATATGGCTGCTTATGATGCTGACTCTAGCAAATACACTCAATCTCTGGGTTGCTGGCACGGTTTCATCGCACAACAAAAAATGATTGCGAACAAAAAATACTTCGGTACAACTGAACGTCGCTACATCTACCTTTCTGGTTGGATGGTTGCAGCACTTCGTTCAGAGTTCGGTCCACTTCCTGACCAATCTATGCACGAAAAAACTTCTGTTCCTGCATTGATTGAAGAAATCTACACATTCTTACGTCAAGCTGACGCGAAAGAATTGAACGACCTGTTCCGTTCACTTAAAAAAGCTCAAGAAGCTGGTGACACTGCTAAAGCTGCTGAAATCACTTCTCAAATCGACAACTTCCAAACTCACGTTGTGCCAATCATTGCGGACATCGACGCTGGTTTCGGTAACGAAGAAGCAACTTACTTACTAGCGAAGAAAATGATCGAAGCGGGTGCTTGTGCACTTCAAATCGAAAACCAGGTGTCTGACGCGAAACAATGTGGTCACCAAGCGGGTAAAGTAACTGTTCCACACGAAGACTTCATCGCGAAAATCCACGCGCTTCGCTATGCATTCCTGGAAATGGGTCTAGACGACGGTATCATCGTTGCACGTACTGACTCTGAAGGCGCTGACTTGACTCAAAAAATCCCAGTGGTTAAAGAGCCAGGCGACATCGCTTCTCAATACATCAGCTACTTAGATACAACTGAAATCGACATTTCAGAAGCGCAAGAAGACGAAATCCTGATCAAGCGTGATGGTAAACTTCACCGTCCTAAACGTCTTGCTTCTGGCTTGTACCAGTTCCGTGAAGGCACTCAAATCGACCGCGTTGTACTTGACTGTGTAACTAGTCTTCAAAACGGTGCTGACCTGCTTTGGATCGAAACTGCGACGCCTAACGTAGCTGAAATCGCTCACATGGTGAATCGTGTACGTGAAACAGTTCCAAATGCGAAACTTGTTTATAACAACTCTCCATCGTTCAACTGGACTTTAAACTTCCGTCAACAAGCGTACGACCGTTGGGTTGCTGAAGGTAAAGACGTATCTGCATACGACCGCGCTAAATTAATGAGCGCTGAGTACGACAACACTGAATTGGCTGCTGAAGCTGACGAAAAAGTTCGTACATTCCAAGCAGATGCTTCTCGCGAAGCAGGTGTATTCCACCACTTGATCACTCTTCCGACTTACCACACAGCTGCGCTTTCTACGCATGAGCTTGCTCAAGGTTACTTCGGTTCTGAAGGTATGTTGGCTTATGTTGCTGGCGTACAGCGTAAAGAAATCCGTGGTGGTATCGCTTGTGTGAAACACCAAGCAATGGCGGGTTCTGACATCGGTGACGACCACAAAGAAATCTTCGCTGGTGACAACGCGCTTAAAGCGGGTGACGATGCGAAAAACACAATGAACCAATTCTCTGCATAAGCACTGAACTGATTCAAAGAAGACCCTGCACAAGCAGGGTTTTTTTTATTGGAACAATAAAAAAATAATGACATAAATAACTGTAACAGCAGCCTGAAGGCAGTATCTTCATAATTGCTTCATGATTTAATTTTATACATGTTTTTCTGTGATCAAGCCTTGCAATCTCAATGCCACTGCTTGAATATCCATATAGCTGATTCAGTTGTCCAACTCATCCTAAAATTCATCAAATTCAAAGTGATTCAGACCTATGCTGTCTAAGTTTTTTATTCATCGACCTATTTTTGCAGGCGTGCTGGCCATCGTCGTGATGGCGATCGGATTATTTGCGGTCATGAATTTACCTGTGGAACGTTATCCAGATATTGCGCCACCGCGAGTGACCGTATCGGCAACCTATTCCGGCGCATCTGCGGAAACGGTGGAGGAGAGCGTGACCCAAGTACTGGAACAGCAGATTAAAGGCATTGATCACTTACTGTATTTTAGTTCCAGCAGCGATTCCTCCGGGCGTAGCCGGATCAATATCAGCTTTGAAAACGGGACTGATCCAGACACGGCTCAGGTACAGGTACAAAATGCGATTAATGGGGTGCTGAACCGCCTGCCTGAAGATGTACAACGGCAGGGTGTGAATGTGTTCAAGTCGCTGGGCGATACGCATATGGTGATCAGCCTGTATGATGAATCCGGGCGCAGTAACAATATTGCCTTGTCGGACTACCTGATGACACATCTGGAACAGGACATTTCCCGGATTGAAGGCATTGGTGAGGTGGATGTTTTTGGCTCGCAATATGCCATGCGGATCTGGCTGAATCCACTCAAGCTGAAACAGTATAACCTGATGCCTAGCGATGTGCGTGCTGCGATTGAATCACAGAATACCCAGGTCGCAGCCGGTGCTGTGGGCGATCTGCCTACGGTCGAGGATCAGTATCTGAATGCCAAGGTAACTTCGGGCACGCGACTCAGAACTGTAGAAGAATTTGAAAATATTATTGTAAAGTCTGCCCGGGATGGCAGCTTTATCTATTTAAAAGATGTAGCACGTGTTGAGCTCGGTGCAGAAAATTATCAATCCTATAGTACCAATAATGGTTATGCATCCGCAGGTCTGGCGATCTCGCTGGCTTCCGGTGCCAATGCCATCGCGACCTCAGAACGAATCAAGGCGGAAATTGCCCGTCTGTCTAATCAGTTGCCGGAAGGCTATAAGATTGCCTATCCACGGGATAACACGCCATTCGTTCAGGAATCCATTAAGGAAGTCCTTAAAACACTGGTTGAAGCCATCATCCTGGTGATTGTGGTGATGTTTATCTTCCTGCAAAACTGGCGCGCTACCCTGATTCCAGCAGTCACTGTACCAGTGGTTTTACTCGGTACTATGGCAATCCTGTATGCCCTTGGATTCAGTATCAATACCCTGACTTTATTTGCCCTGGTTCTGGCAATCGGCCTGCTGGTGGATGATGCCATTGTCGTGGTGGAAAACGTTGAACGTCTAATGCATGAGAAGCAGTTGACCGCCAAGGAAGCAGCACTAGAATCCATGCAGGAAATCAGTGGGGCTCTGGTCGGTATTACTTTGGTATTGACGGCAGTATTTATTCCCATGGCGTTCTTTGGTGGTTCTACCGGGGTTATTTATCGTCAGTTTTCCATTACGCTGGTTGCTGCCATGTCATTGTCACTGATGGTGGCTCTGATTCTGACACCAGCCCTGTGTGCGCTGATTCTCAAACCAAATCCGAATCCGGCACGTTGGGCGCAATGGTTTAACCATAAACTGGAAAGTGTTAAGCAGCGTTATCTGAAACTTTCTAATGTCACCCTACAACATAAGGCCATCTGTTTAATTTTATTTGCCGGTTTGGTTGCTGTATTTGGTCTGTTCTATAAGGCTTTGCCAACCAGCTTCCTGCCAAGTGAAGATCAGGGAACGCTTAGCATTCAGGTGCGCCTGCAAGAAGGTGCGCCGCTAAAGAATACGGTGGCTACCGGAGAAAAGATTCGTGAATATTTCCTGGAACAGGAAAAAGACAATATCAATCTGGTGATGATGCGTTATGGCCGTAACTTCTCGGGTACCGGTCAGAACCTGGCAACCGGTTTTGTGGCACTGAAACACTGGGATGATCGTCCTGGCGAGGAAAATACTGCGCAAGCTATTCGTGAACGTGCCTTAAAACATTTCCGTGGTTTTAAGGATGCACAGGTCAATATCAATATGCCAGCTTCAGTCAGCGGTCTGGGACAAACCGATGGACTGGAATTCTGGATTCGGGATATAGAGGGAAATGGCCGTCAATATCTGGAACAGCAATTTAAAGAATTGGAAGAAAAAACCAAACAATATTCAACGTTTGAAAATCTGGGTAAGCGCTCCAATCCGGAGAAGGCTGAATTAAAGGTTAATATTGACCAGAAACAGGCCATGGCCAATGGTCTGACCCAATCCGCAATCAACAGTACACTTTCTGCTGCTTGGGGGGGTAACTATGTCAATGACTTCATCGACCGAGGCCGGATTAAACGGGTAATGATGCAGGGTGATGCAGAATTCCGTTCCAAACCTGAAGATCTGGCGATGTGGCATGTGCGCAATGACCAGAATCAGATGGTGCCGTTCAGTAATTTTGCCACGGTAGACTGGAGCGGTGGTCCGGAAGTGGTAAATCGTTTTATGGGTTATACCGCTTTGCAGATGGAAGCAGATGTCACCAAAGATACCAGTACCGGTGAAGCAATGCGGGATGTAGAAGCATTAGTGGCCGATCAAAAAGGTATTGATGTGACCTGGAGTGGATTGTCCTTCGAAGAAAAACAATCCAGCAATCAGGCCATCTGGCTGTATGCGATTTCGATTGGCTTTATCTTCCTGTGTCTGGCTGCACTCTATGAAAGCTGGAGTATTCCAACTGCGGTAATGTCAGCAATTCCGCTGGGTATTGGTGGGAATATTATTTTCAGTTATTTTGCAGGCTTTCCGAATGATATCTATTTCCAGATTGCCTTGCTGACCACGATTGGTTTGTCCTGTAAGAACGCCATTCTAATTGTGGAATTTGCTGCCTTGGCAGAGCAGCATGGCAAATCCGTTGTCGCGGCAGCGCTGGAAGGTGCAAGCTTGCGTCTACGTCCAATTTTAATGACGTCGTTGGCCTTTGGTGCCGGGATTCTGCCACTGGTTTTTGCCTTTGGTGCCGGGGCGGTCAGCCGTCAGGAAATCGGAGTCAGTGTTCTGGGTGGGGTAATCTTTGGAACTGTGTTGGTGCTAATCTTTATTCCATTTATGTATGTGATGATCCGTAGCGTGTTTCAGAAGAAAAAGCAGGCACTGAATTAAGATCATCTACCTTCAGCTATAAAGATCAATGAAGTAACACCATGCTTCACTCAGCTGAGGCATAGTGAATGAAACTAGAATATAAAAATATATGATAACAAGAGGGCAGCAGCGCGCAGATGGATCAGCAAGTTGAACAGGTACGGGAATTATTAAAATTGCATCAGACAGGTGCAGACCAGCAGCTGGCACAATTGAATATCGCCGATCAGGCAAGGCTATTAGCCGAGCTGAAACCAGCTGAACGGCAGCATCACTTTGAGCAGCTGCAACGCCCGGTAGAAGTCTTTGAATACTTGCCTCTGCATCAGCAGCTTCAGCTTACGGCATCATTATCTCTCGAAGAACTGGTGACCTTACTGGATGCAATGCATTCGGATGACTTTATTGACCTGTATAAACAGCTGCCTCTTTCGGTACAGCAGCAATTGCTGGGCAAGCTTTCAGCACAGTCATGTCAGGTACTAAAAGTACTCCATGCCTATCCGGAGGAAACTGCCGGTGCATTGATGAGTTCGGATTATTTGACGCTGCCTCCTGAACTCAGCATGAACGAGGCAATTGAAACGCTACGTGATATTGCTGGAAATCATGACACGCTGTATCTGATCTATATTGTAGATTCACAGCAACATCTGCTGGGGGTAATTTCATTACGTCAGATTATTCAGGCACTGCCTACCGCGACTATTGCCGAGGTTATGACGAAAGAAGTGATTTATGGCACAGTGGATGAAGATCAGGAAAAGATTGCACGCACGCTGGCCTATTACGACTTTATTGCCTTGCCGATTGTTGATACTTCCAAAAAACTGGTCGGGATTGTGACTTATGACGATGCCATGGATATTGCCGAGGCCGAGAGCACAGAGGATTTCCAAAAAGCAGGTGCGGTGTCACCGCTAGATCAACACAGCATCAAAACTGTGCCGATTTTATCGCTGTATAAAAAGCGGGTATTCTGGCTGGTACTGCTGGTGTTTGGCAGTTTGCTATCCAGTTTTGGTATTGCCAAATATGAGGACATCATTGCGGAACATATCGTATTGGTATTTTTCCTGCCACTGCTGGTGGGAAGTGGCGGGAATGCGGGTTCTCAGTCTGCTACATTGATGGTTCGGGCATTGGCAACTGGCGATGTACAGTTTACAGACTGGTTCCGTCTGGTTGGACGGGAGTCTCTGGTCGCGCTGTGTCTTGGTCTAACTATGGCCTGTGCAGTATCGATTCTGGGTTATATCCGGGGCGATCTGATGGTTGCTGTAGTACTTGCCATCAGTATGACCGGGATTGTTTTGCTTGGCTGTCTGATCGGCATGAGTCTGCCATTTATCTTGAATAAGCTGAAACTGGATCCTGCCAGTGCTTCAGCGCCACTGGTGACATCGATCTGCGATGCCAGTGGGGTTGTGGTGTATTTGTTCGTGGCATCCAGACTTTTGTTTTAAGTTAATAAAATTACGCTATATTTTTAATATCTAATTAGGTTAGGCTGAATCATTACACAATGATAAACGGGTTGTTCCGATGATTGAGACAGACAACAGCAACTCACCAAAACTGACACAACAGGAAGTCATTCGCCTGGAACGGGATTTGGCCAAGTTTGCCAATATGATGGACTCCGTAGTCCGGATTCCGTTTACCAAGCAGGGTGTTGGTGCTGATGCTGCACTCAGTACCGTACCTGTGGCGGGAGATCTGGCTGGTTTTGCCTTGACCTGTTATGCCATTTATAAGGCACGTCAGATCGGCGTGCCACAGTCCAAACTGAATCCGGTCATTAAATTGGCAACCATGGACGCCGTGGTCGGTTTTATTCCCGTGGCTGGAACCATCTTCGACATTTTTATCCGTCCTAGCCGTAAGGCCTTGGATATCGTGCATGATCATATCCGTGAGGAATACCAGATCCACACGGATCGGCATGTGGTACATCCTTTTCTGCATGAAAAACTGGAACAGAAACAGCAGCAGTCTGCATTCTGGCGCAATCCAGTAGTTGCCTGGGTCTGGATTCATATTCCTGATATTCTGGGTACCATTTTCCTGATTCTGTTTGTACTGGCAATTGGCTGGGGTGGGATGGCCCTGTATCAATGGATCAGTCAAGCTGCTTAAACACAAAAGTATAAATAAAAGAAAAGCCTCCGTCAGGAGGCTTTTCGGTATAGCGTTGTGCTCAGTAGATTAAGGACAATCAAGCTGATGCAAAGCGGCTACACGTTGTTCAATCGTTGGATGCGTCTGGAACAATGCAGCCAAGCTGAAACCTTGTTCTTGACCTGCTGAAATTGCAAAAGCTTTCATTTCTTTCGGCATGGCATCTGGCATTTCAGATTCGGCCTGTAAGCGTAATAGCGCAGAAATCATGGCCTGTTTACCTGCTAAACGTGCACCGGCTTCATCGGCACGGTATTCACGATGACGTGAGAACCACATCACGATAGCGGATGCCAGGATACCAAATACGATATCAAGCACAATGGTAATCACGAAGAAAGCAATTCCTGGTGCTTCACCATCTTCACGGCCAAATACGTTACGGTCGATAAAATCACCAGCAACCCGCGCAAAGAACATGACGAAGGCGTTGACCACACCTTGAATCAGAGCAAGTGTTACCATGTCACCATTGGCAACGTGACCAATTTCATGGGCAAGTACTGCACGTAACTCATCTTTGTTCATGCGTTCTAGCAAGCCTGTAGAAACAGACACCAGTGCATCGTTTTTGTTCCAGCCGGTCGCAAAAGCGTTTGACTGGTAAGATGGGAAAATACCCACTTCTGGCATTTTAATACCAGCGCGCTGAGATAGCTGTGCTACTTCCTGTAATAACCATGCTTCTGCCTGGTTACGAGGAGCATTCGGATCAATCAGTTCAGTACCAGTAGTCTTCTTCGCCATCCATTTAGACATGAATAGTGAGATTAAAGAACCCACCATACCGAACACAAAACAGATCACTAGCAGGTTGCCTAGATTCAAGCCACCCGCGCCATGGTAACTACCGACACCGAAGAGTGACAAGATAATGCCAGCTACAACCAGTACCGCGAGGTTGGTTAGCAAAAACAAACCAATCCGCATCATTGAGAAATCCTCTTATTATAGAAAAATAATCTGATTAGCAAATTACAATCATTACCCTCAATATGAGGTGAAATGACTCAAATTTCAAGAAAAAAAATAGTAAATTACCCAGAATTTACCTCATCACCATGATCAACCAAAACTTAGGATGAATGATGAAGAGGAAGGGCTTAATCGTTGATATATATTCTGGCGGATGCAGTGGCATGTGCGGTGGCATAAGAACCGGCAGGCGCATCAGTGAAGCTGCCATCTGCATTGGCAATGATCTGACGCTGATAATTGCTGGCTTTAATGGTAGGCGCTGCCGACGTTTTATAATTGGCAGAGCTGGCCAGAATCTTGGCGGTTTCAACCGGTGCCGCAGCGGCGGTCAGATTAACACCACTGGAATATAGATTGTGATACCGGCTGGTCACACGGCGTACATAGTCTTGCGTCTCGCGGAAGGGCGGGATACCGCCATATTTGCTGACATTGCCTTCACCAGCGTTATAGCCTGCCAATGCTAAAGCGGTATTGCCATTAAAACGTTTCATTAGCCAGGCCAGATATTTGGCACCTGCCATAATATTCTGATGCGGATCATAAGCATTAGATACATTAAAGCGGCGTGCGGTAGCAGGCATGAGCTGCATTAGTCCCTGAGCACCGACTGGAGAACGGGCATGGACATTAAAGCCGGATTCAGTATGCATCACAGCCTTGATCAGACCTTCAGAAATACCGTGCTTTTGTGCAGCCTCACGGATAATTGAATCAAAGGCATTTTTATTTTTGCTATAGCTCGGCAATACCGAAGCCTCACTTGAGCCCCAGTTGCTATAGCTATGAATGTTACTGTCCGGGTAATAGGTCTTTTTTTCTACTTTTAGATTACTGTAGCGACCTTTATTATTCGTCAGCAGGGTAACACCATTGCTATCTTTCATTTGATAGATCGTCTGACCTGCATGCGAAAAAGCAGCAGTTCCCATCAAAATATAAAGACAACTTAGTATAGAAGTCCCCTTAAACCACAAATTTTTATTCATTGTAAGTATATGTATTGAACATTTGTCCCCAAAACTTACTACAGAGTTTAACAAAATTTGCTGTAATGAAAAGTGATGAGCGACGCATTTATAAACAAGTTTGTAAATGCAAGTCCCTAATGTTGAAGAACTAACCAAAAAAAATATTTATTTTTTTTTAATATGGCTTTCTTGACACGGTTAAGCAATTGATTTTAAATATAAAATAAATTGGTTAAAAAATGATCAATTTAAATAGAACCCTTATTTTTGGGGCCGATAAAGCTGTCAAGTCGTTTTAAATCCACAAAGTTATCCACAGGTTTTGTGGAAAACTGTGGAAAAGTCTAAAACATAAGCATCCTGGATAAAAAATGAACTGTTTCGTTCAATTTATCAATCTAAATAAAACATGAAGTTTAGAGTATTACTTCAATAACAGGAAAATAAATTCTTTTGATGCGAGAAGCACCCGAATCGGATAAAATTGCGCGGTATTTTTTTTTATGGGTTATTCTCGTCTATGTACTCGCCAGTTGAATCCGAGCAAGGATTTAATTTCAAACCAGAATTGCCAACAAGCTCTGCCTATTACCGTTTGTTGAAAAAGCTTCGCCGTCAGGTCGGACACGCTATTCGTGACTTTAAAATGATCGAAGATGGCGATAAGGTCATGGTATGTATTTCTGGTGGTAAAGACAGCTATACCTTGTTAGATATCATGCTGCAGTTCAAGCGTATCGCACCTATCAACTTTGATGTGGTTGCAGTAAACCTGGACCAGAAACAGCCGGGCTTCCCTGAAGATGTATTACCACGTTATCTTGAAGAAAATAACATTCCGTATTACATCCTGGAAAAAGACACTTACAGCATTACCAAGAAGCTGACGCCTGAAGGCAAGACTTACTGTGCCGTATGTTCTCGTCTGCGCCGTGGCTCGCTGTATGGTTTCGCGCAAGAAATTGGTGCGACCAAAGTTGCGCTCGGTCATCACCGTGATGACATCCTGGCGACGTTCTTCCTGAACCTGTTCCATGGCGGCAGCTTAAAAGCGATGCCACCAAAACTGTTGTCTTCAGACAAGAAGAACATCCTGATCCGTCCACTGGCTTATGTGGAAGAGAAGGACATCATCAAATATGCCGAGATGCGTCAGTTCCCGATCATTCCATGTAACCTGTGTGGTTCTCAGGAAAACCTGCAACGTGCCATTATTAATGACATGCTGCGTGACTGGGATAAAGCTCATCCGAAACGTCTGCACAGCATTTTCGGTGCACTGCAAAATGTTTCACCGTCACAACTGGCTGACCGTGAACTGTTTGACTTCGAGGCACTCGATAGCCAACGTGAATTCGACTTTAAAGATTCTTGCTCAACTGAAGAAGCAGTAGAAGGTGAGAGTAAGCGAATTAATATGGTCAACCTCGGTTTTGCTGCGGATTAAGACCTTTTTGACGGGTATTCATTCAAGTTGAATGCCCGTCAAGCCTCATCAATCAAGGCTATGTACATAAAAACAGAAAGATAATGACAAAAATTGAACGCTGCGTACAAAATTCGTTAGCCATTCGACAAATGATCATGTTATAACAATCTGCAAGCGCAATAGCGTCAACAAAGATGTTGTCTGGATAGACGACACACACGAACTAATAAATTGAGGAAAGATCATGCCTGCTTTTTTAACTGATGATTGGTTTTCAACTGTAGAAACTCTGACTGCTCAAGCAGGTGACCTAAACCTGGCGCCAGCGCTTGCGAATCTTGCAATCAATCTGGTGGTTGCGGACGCTACAGGTAATACTGAATTATCTTTAGATGGTGGAGCGATCAAAAAAGGTCTGTCTTCAAATGCGAAGACTACGCTGAACATGGATGCAGAAACTCTGCGTAAAGTATTCCTTGAGTTTGACATGGCTGCTGCAATGCAAGCATTCATGACCGGTAAGATCAAGGTCCAGGGGGATATGTCTCAGCTAATGGCGTTGCAAACTGCAAAACCAAGCCAAGAGCAAAAAGATCTGTTCAAGAAAGTGCTTGAACAAACAACCTGATCAGTCCTATCTGCATAAAAAAAGCTTACCCTGGGGTAAGCTTTTTTTATGGCTTGAATAAATTAGATATTCACAAGCTCTGAACTTTTAATCTGTTCCAGATAAGAACGGATACGGGTTACATATTGCAACGCCTGACGATAACGGCCATTACTGGCTTTGTTATGCTCCAGATAGCTATACAGATTCACCCAGTTATCCGGATCCTTACCCTGGTTACGGATACTGTTCTGAATTTTCTGAACTGCACCCGGACCCATGTTATAGGCTACTAAGGCATACCAGTTACGGTCCGGCATAGGAATATGCTCAAAGCGTGACAGCATCTTGTCATAGTATTTCGCACCGCCCTCAATACTTTGAACAGGATCGGTACGGTTATTTACACCCATTGCCTTTGCGGTTGAGCTTGTCAGCATCATCAGACCACGGACACCGGTCGGGGACACGGAGTTTGGCTTGAGATAGGATTCCTGGTAGCCGATCGCGGCGAGCAGATGCCAGTCCAGGCCGTACTGCTGTGCAGATCGCTGGAAGCTGGCCTTGTAAATGGGGAGGCGCTGGCTAAGATCCTGATGGATATTATCCCTGAAATGCTCCTCGACTACATTCTGATTGTAAAAGGAAGCGAGCTGATTGATTGCGCCGCTTTGCTTGCTGTTACATACGAAATTACTTGCAGTCTGGCTCAATGGATCATTGGCTGATTTGAAAACCCAGTTCAGGTTGGCATTCAGGCCTTTAGACGACAGAGAACTGCCATCACCACAAGTTGCAGAGAATGACGTCAGTTTACGCGCTTCAATGCTGCTGATACTGCTTGTAGTCATTGCCATGTTGGCTTTGCCTTGAGCAACCATTTTCAATGCAGTGGCATCATCGCTGACTGTTTTGAAATCCAGTTTTACATTCATGTTTTTGGCATAGTTACGAACCAGATCATAACCAAAACCATGCAGGTGACCGCCTTCTTCAAACACTGTGGTCGGGCTCTTCACAGCAACGACAGTAAGCTTATTGCTGTTGACGACACTATCAAACTGATGTGCCGGTGTTTTACTTGCATTGATGGCGTGGAATGGAACAAGCGCAGTGCTCAATACAAGAATTTTTACAGGGAGAGAGGAAAATAAAGATCTTAGGCAAAGCCTCGACCCAGAAGATGAACTACTGTGCATGTTGTCTCCGCTACAAGTAATTTATGCCCTCGAAAGTTTTAGGCAAAAGACACCACAGAACTTTCTTAAAGTTGATAAATTCAATTAGGGTTGGGCAGTCATGACGTCATTCAAAATGACTTGGGATTAAACGGCAATGTGTAGAAAAACTACACAGAGTAAAAAATAAACAAAGTTAATCAGATGTGCGCATGGTAATGATCAAAAAATAGATTGTCAAATTTTGTACGCAAAAATGTTTAAAAATGTAATTTAAGTATTTAAAATCATTAGAAAATTTTTTTAGTATTATGTTTGCTTGTTAAAATAGCCAATAAAATAGGGCAGTTAGCAAGGAAAATAGATGTCATGAGTGGTGTAAGAAAACGATGAAATCCAATTTGATTACCCGTGGTGGGCATGACAAATTAGTGGCAGAACTTAAATATCTGTGGCATGAAGAACGACCGGAAATCACTAAAAAAGTGAACTGGGCCGCCAGCCTCGGCGACCGTTCTGAAAACGCTGATTACCAGTACAACAAGCAGCTGTTACGCAAGATCGACCGTCGTGTCCGTTATCTGGGCAAACGTCTGGAAGAGCTACGGATCATTGACTTTTCACCTGAGCAGGAAGGGAAGGTTTATTTTGGTGCTTGGGTCGAAATTGAAAATGAAGCCGGAGAACAAAAGACTTTACGCATAGTGGGAGTCGATGAAATTTATGACCACCATCCACAGCATATTTCGATTGATTCGCCAATGGCACGTGCGCTGCTTGGCAAACAGGTTGATGATGAAGCAGAAGTAATAACACCATACGGTAAGAAAGTCTGGTTCATCAATACCATCCGCTATGAAAAGCCTGAAAATTCAGCAAATTGACCGAATTGATTTTATTTTGTGCATTTGATAGCTAAATTTCTGAAAAATATTTGCCAAGCCGGATTTTTATTTATATGATGGCGCCCATGGAAGCGTGGCAGAGCGGTTTAATGCACCGGTCTTGAAAACCGACGAGGGCTTATACCCCTCCGTGAGTTCGAATCTCACCGCTTCCGCCAAATTTGAAAACCCCGATCGAAAGATTGGGGTTTTTTTATGCTTATAATTTTTTTCATGTTAGTGATTCCGTTTTAATCAGCATCATAAATTTATTGGGTTTATTTTTATTATTCATCTATCTATCAAGTGTCTACTCAAGAAAAGCGTCCGGCTGAGAATTAGCTGATTGAACGGATTTTTTAATAAGTTTTGCGAAAATTTATTGCCAAGAAACAGAAATATTTATATGATGGCGCCCATGGAAGCGTGGCAGAGCGGTTTAATGCACCGGTCTTGAAAACCGACGAGGGCTTATACCCCTCCGTGAGTTCGAATCTCACCGCTTCCGCCAAATTTGAAAACCCCGATCGAAAGATTGGGGTTTTTTTATGCTTATAATTTTTTTCATGTTAGTGATTCCGTTTTAATCAGCATCATAAATTTATTGGGTTTATTTTTATTATTCATCTATCTATCAAGTGTCTACTCAAGAAAAGCGTCCGGCTGAGAATTAGCTGATTGAACGGATTTTTTAATAAGTTTTGCGAAAATTTATTGCCAAGAAACAGAAATATTTATATGATGGCGCCCATGGAAGCGTGGCAGAGCGGTTTAATGCACCGGTCTTGAAAACCGACGAGGGCTTATACCCCTCCGTGAGTTCGAATCTCACCGCTTCCGCCAGATTTGCAAAGCCCCAGTCGAAAGATTGGGGTTTTTTTATGGGGCTTCAGATTTAGTCTGAATGGGTTCTTGCTGCAGTTCTTCTTTCATCCAGTTTACAAATCTGGCAATGAGCGTGGAATGTTCATTATGAGCATGAATCAGGTGATAGGCCCGGCGTCGTTCCAGTTTCTGATCAGAAATTTTCACCAGTTCTCCACTGGCGAGTTCTGTTTCAATCAGCATCTGCGGAATCAAGGCCATTCCCATATCATGTTTGGCTGCAACGGCCAGCATAGAAAATAATTCATGCCGCTGTCCGCCTAAAGGATTTGGATGTTTTACCTGATGCAATTCGAACCAGTCCTGCCAGATTGTGGGGCGAGTCGTCTGTTGTAAAAGCGGTAACTGTAATAACTGTTCAGCACTCAGTATTAAATGTGGTGTATCAGCTGTTACATTCATTTTTAAATGTGTTTTGATGAGACTGGGTGAACAGACAGCAACCACATCTTCATGCATCAGGAAATGGCTGGTAATCCCGGGCCACTGTGCGACCTGTTCTGGTGTGCCTGCATAAATGGCAGCATCGAAGATGGTTTCATGAAACAGGAAGGGGCGTGTGCTGGTTTCCAGATGTACAGTAATTTCCGGATGACGCTGCTGGAAACGATGTAGCTTAGGTAATAGCCACCGGGTTGCAAAAGTAGGAACAACCCCCAGTTTCAGCGTACCGCCTTGACCTTTATGTTCTATGACATCCAGCGTAGCTTGTTCCAGACTTATTAATAAAGGTTTGATACTTTCATAATATTGCTGTCCTGCTGCGGTCAGTTCCACACCATGACGCGTACGGCTAAACAATTGTACCTCGAGTAATTCTTCCAGATGCTGGATCTGACGTGAGATTGCACTCTGCGTCAGAAATAGCTCCTGTGCAGCATGGGTATAACTGGCATGGCGTGCTGCAGATTCGAAGCACATGAGGCTTTGGGTAGAAGGGATTTTTCGGCGCATAATTTCCTCCCTGAAAATATCGTCCTATCACAAAATGACATATTAAACGTAAACCTATATACAACTTTGGTCTACAGCATTGAGTTAATCAGGCTTACAAGTTTGTTGATTGAAAGGCTCATATCTCAGTTATGCAATTAACGCATATCTACATGCTAAATACTCGTTTGAAAGCTGTTTCATTCCTGCCTAGGATCAAGTCAGAAGATCGAGAACAATAGACAGCTAAGCAGAGGATGCGATGAATCAAATGGTCAATACAAAAAAAGTCCAGAAAAACTATTTCGACTGGCAAGACCCATTTTTACTGGAGCAGCAACTGACAGAAGAAGAGCGCATGATTATGCAATCTGCACGCGCTTATTGTCAGGGTAAACTTCAACCACGTGTATTAGAACAATTCCGTCATGAACAGACTGATCCGACCATTTTCCGTGAGATGGGTGAGCTCGGTTTGCTAGGACCGACGATTCCTGAACAGTACGGTGGTGCAGGCTTAAATTATGTCAGTTATGGCCTGATTGCTCGTGAAGTTGAACGTGTCGATTCAGGTTACCGTTCTATGGCCAGCGTCCAAAGCTCGCTGGTGATGGTGCCAATCAATGAATTTGGCTCTGAAGAACAAAAACAGAAGTATTTACCAAAACTGGCAACTGGTGAATATATCGGCTGTTTCGGCCTGACTGAACCAGATCATGGTTCAGATCCGGGTAGCATGATTACCCGTGCCAAGAAAGTTGATGGTGGTTACCGCTTAACTGGCGCAAAAATGTGGATTACCAATAGTCCAATTGCCGATGTATTTGTTGTTTGGGCGAAAGAAGTCTCTGCTGAAGGTAATGTCGGTGATATTCGTGGCTTTATCCTGGAAAAAGGCTGGGAAGGTTTGTCTGCACCAGCGATTCACGGCAAAGTGGGTCTGCGTGCTTCGATCACCGGTGAAATCGTAATGGATAATGTATTTGTTCCAGAAGAAAATGCGTTTCCGGAAATTCGTGGCTTACGTGGACCATTTACCTGTCTGAACAGTGCACGTTATGGCATTGCCTGGGGGTCGATGGGCGCAGCTGAATTCTGCTGGCATACTGCACATCAATACACCATGGACCGTAAACAGTTTGGTCGCCCATTGGCAGCCAACCAGCTAATTCAGAAAAAACTGGCCGATATGCAAACTGAAATTGCACTTGGCTTGCAGGTCGCTTTACGTTTTGGCCGTATGAAAGATGAAGGGATTGCTTCGGTAGAAGGAACTTCACTGATCAAACGAAATAACTGTGGTAAAGCCCTGGATATTGCTCGTGTTGCGCGTGACATGATGGGCGGTAATGGTATCTCTGATGAATTTGGTGTGGCGCGTCATTTGGTCAACCTGGAAGTGGTGAATACCTATGAAGGTACCCATGATGTACACGCACTGATTCTCGGTCGTGCTCAAACAGGTATCCCAGCTTTTTCTAATTAATTTATTTTCTAAATTCGGGATGCTCAGGGTTGAGCATCCTTAGGGCTTTTGTCCCTAAAAACCGGTCAATAACTTAAATAAAGGATTCATCGTGAAGCTTTCTTGTCATTCTCAGTATTAATAAGCAGAAGTTCATAAGATGTAAGCAGAAAAAGAATAAAGAACGCTGCTGTAAACCTGAAGACAGAGGAATGTCGATGACTCATTTGGGAAAATGAGGTAATACATGAACAACGAAAATCAAAATAGTCTCCATCAGGACGCCGTAGCCTTGGGTATAAAGCTACCGAATAATGTCGGCACAGCTCATCGCATTCATGCCCATACCTGGAAACTGGCATTTATCTTCGCATTCGTCTCTCTGGTGATTGACGGTGTGGACATCATGCTGCTGTCATTTAGCTTGACCAGTCTCAAAGCAGAATTTGGCCTGACTTCGTTTCAGGCCGGAATGCTGGGGAGTGCCTCTTTGGCCGGAATGGCACTTGGCGGGATTACCGGTGGATGGGCCTGCGACAAGTTTGGACGGGTAAAAACCATCGCCTGGTCAGTCGTGTTTTTCTCAATTATGACCTGTATCTTGGGTTTCACTCAAAGCTATGAGCAATTCATGGTACTTCGCTTTATTGGTGCATTCGGCCTGGGTTCACTGTACATGGCCTGTAATACCTTGATGGCAGAATATGTACCGACCAAATACCGCACTACAGTATTGGGTACCTTACAGACGGGTCAAACTGTCGGTTATATCGTGGCGACTTTGATGGCAGGTGCGATTATTCCAGACTATGGCTGGCGCATGCTGTTCTACGTGACAATCATTCCCGCCGCTTTTGCATTGCTATTTATGCGTTTTGTGCCAGAGCCAGCATCCTGGCAGGAAGCGAAAATCGAGCAGGCGAAACGTAAAGCGCTGAAACTGGAAAATCCAGAAACAACAGTTACTGCTCAACAACCATCAGAAAGCATTTATAAGCGTATTTTTGGCCATCAGTCGCATCGCCGTATGTTCCTGTTATGGATGACAACTGCCGCATTTCTGCAGTTCGGTTATTACGGTGTCAATAACTGGATGCCGACCTATTTGGAAACCGAACTCAATATGAATTTCAAAGCCTTAACTGGCTATATGGTCGGTGCTTATACCGCCATGATTCTGGGCAAGATTATTGCCGGTTATGCAGCGGATAAATTTGGACGTCGTATTACCTTTGTATTTGGTACGGTCAGTACAGCGGCTTTCCTGCCAATCATCATTTTCTATAACACTCCAACCAATATTGCCTACTTATTGATTACTTTCGGTTTCCTTTACGGAATTCCATACGGTGTCAATGCAACTTATATGGCTGAAACCTTCTCAACTGATGTACGCGGTACGGCAATTGGTGGAGCCTATAACATGGGCCGTCTAGGTGCTGCGATTGCACCGGCAACTATCGGTTTTATTGCCGCAGGTGGTTCGTTCACCATGGCATTTATCGTGATGGGAACTGCTTACTTTATTGCCGGGGTGATTCCAGGACTGTTTATTCGTGAACGTCAATATGATCCACAACAGTCCAGCTTGGTGAAGCCGGCTGAAGCAGAACATGGCGATTCAGTTGGATCGGTGACTGCGAAGAAACCAACTCGTCCAGCGACTGCAAGTCAGTAATCATCAACATTATAAAGGTTGGGTTTCCTAGCCAATGAAAAAAGGATTGAGCATGAGTGCATTAAAAGGAATACGCGTACTGGATTTAAGCCGAGTGCTGGCAGGACCATGGTGTGGACAAATTCTGGCAGATCTGGGTGCTGAAGTGATTAAGATCGAGCGTCCAGGTGTGGGGGATGATACCCGCATGTGGGGACCGCCGTGGATGAAAACGCCATCTGGTGAAAATACCCGTGAGGCAGGCTATTTTCAGTGTACCAATCGTAATAAATATTCGGTCACTGTCGATATTGCTTCTGAACCAGGACAGGAACTCATCCGGGATATTGCCAAAACTGCCGATGTGGTGATTGAAAACTATAAAGTGGGTGCATTAGCGCGCTATGGGCTGGATTATGAACGCTTAAAGGCCATTAATCCGAAGCTGGTGTATTGTTCGATTACTGGCTTTGGTCAGAACGGGCCTCGTGCCGAAGAGCCGGGTTATGACTTTATTATTCAAGGTATGTCAGGTCTGATGAGCATTACCGGTGAAGCAGATGATGTCCCGGGTGGTGGAGCACAGAAGGTCGGTGTAGCGGTTGTGGATATTCAAACCGGGCTGTATGCGACCATTGCCATTCAGGCTGCGCTGTTGGCTCGTCATCATACAGGTAAAGGTCAATATATCGATATGTCTTTGCTGGATGTACAGGTAGCCGCTTTGGCCAATCAGGGAATGAACTATCTTACTTCAGGAACAGCACCAAAACGAATGGGAAATCATCATCCCAATATTGTGCCTTATCAAACCTTTAAAGCCAAAGATAAGGAATTTATTATCGCCTGTGGCAATGATAAGCAATTCCGGGATTTATGCATGGCAATTGAGTTACCTGAACTTTTGCAGGATGAAAAATTCCAACGCAATCAGGATCGGGTGAAACATCGTGATGAACTGATTCCCTTATTATCAGAATATTTTCTTGCAAAAAATGCCAAAGACTGGGTTGATGCCATTCACGCGGTCAAAGTCCCCGTCGGTGTGATTAACTCGATTGAAGATGCTTTGAATGAGCCCCAAGTTGCTGCACGGGAAATGCTGGTAGATTTACCGCATCCTTTAAACGCCCAGTTTAAAATGATTGGTTCACCGATCAAGCTGTCGGATACACCTGTACAATATCGTCATGCACCGCCAAAACTGGGACAACATACCCAGCAGATTCTGTCCCAGTTCCGTAGTCCCGAAGAAATTGCCGCGCTTAATGCGCAGGGTATTATTGATCATGTTGTATCTGCGGCTTCCTAAACTGTTAATTTTTTTTACTTAAACCGAAGCCAGTCTTCGGTTTTTTTTAATCACTTAAGAAAATAGAAGTCCACATAACTGAATGGTCATCAGCAGCATCACGCGTTAAGATAACGGCATTGTGTTGTTGGAAGGCATTATGAAAATTGTCGCAGATGAAAATCTGGCATTTACCGATTATTTCTTTGCAGAATTTGCCGAGATTCAGCATTGTGCAGGCCGTACACTGACTGCGGCAGATGTGCAGGATGCAGATGTCCTACTGGTGCGTTCAGTGACCAAAGTCAATTCACAGCTACTGGAAGGCAGCTCGGTCAGGTTTGTTGGTAGTGCCACGATTGGTACGGATCATCTGGATATTGCTGCACTTGAACAGCAGGGAATTGCCTGGAGCAATGCCGCCGGTTGTAATGCCCAAGCCGTAGCTGAGTACGTGATTACTGCCTTATTAAAACTTCGTCCAGCACTCCTGGATGCTGGCGCCAATTTTACCTTGGGAATTATTGGGCTAGGCAACGTGGGTACGCGACTGGCTTATATGGCAGGTCTGCTAGGCTGGCATGTGATCGGTTGTGATCCTTTTGTACAAAGAGACCATCTTGAACAGGTTGATCTGCAAAGCTTATTGGCGCAATCCGATGCGATCAGTATTCATGTTCCTTTGACCAAACAGGGTGAGCATCCGACTTATCATATGATCAATGCAGATGCCTTTGCCCAAATGAAGCCTGAAACTATCCTGATCAATTCAGCGCGTGGACCAGTCGTTGAAGAAACAGCATTAATCGCTGATATCAGTGCAACTCAGCGTCAGGTGGTACTGGATGTATTTGAACATGAACCGGTGATTTCAGCTGAAGTGCTGGATCTGGTCAGCTTGGTAACGCCACATATTGCCGGTTATAGTCTGGAAGGTAAGGCGCGTGGTACACAAATGATTTATGAGGCTTTCTGTCGTCATTTTGGCTATGAAATTAATAAGCAGTTTGAAAGCCAGTTACCAGAATGTGTGCCATATTTCACAGGGCAGGATTTAAAAGCAGCTCTCAAGCAGCACCTGAGTGAAATCTATGATATCCAACGTGACGATGCCAATCTGCGTGCTTGCTTAAAAGACGCTAAAGTCGATCAACAGGCTTTTGACCATTTACGTAAGACCTATCCGTTACGTCGTGAATGGGCGGCACATGGAGGACCGAAAGCATGACGATTGCTTATCAACCGAGCTGTGATGTAAATGCGATGCGCGCACGTGCTCATTTATATGCACAGCTGCGTCAGTTCTTTGCGGAACGTGATGTGCTGGAAGTAGAAACCCCGATTTTGTCTCAAGCGGGTGTGACCGATGTGCATCTGGCATCTGTGCAAGCACAACGTCATGTACTGGGTAAGCTCAATACCCATTATCTGCAAACTTCTCCTGAATTTGCGATGAAACGCCTGCTGGCAAGTGGTAGTGGCCCGATTTACCAGATCTGCAAAGTGTTTCGTGATGATGAGCATGGGCGTAAACATAACAGCGAATTCACCATGCTGGAATGGTATCGTCCGGGCTTTAGCCTGAGAGACCTGATGTTTGAAGTTTCAGATCTGTTGAATGTAGTATTAAAAGCCCGTTTTGGCGAAGTCCGTCCAACAGTACTGAGCTATAAACATGCCTTTATGGATCGACTGGACCTGAATCCCTTACAGGCAACTTTAAAAGAGTTAAAAGACTGCTGCCGTCGTGTTGGTTTAAATCTGGATCTGGGGCAGGATCGTCTGGCTTATATTGACCTGTTATTCTCGCATATGGTGGAACCGAGCTTGGGATTTGACACAGCGGTATTTCTAACCGATTTCCCGCCTGAACTTGCTTCATTAGCAAAAACCAAAATCGATGAAGATGGTGAACTGGTTGCAGCACGTTTCGAACTTTATATAGAAGGTCTGGAACTGGCGAATGCCTATGATGAGCTGATTGATGCGGAAGTGTTACGCTCACGCTTTGAAGCAGATAATGCAGAGCGTAGCTCTCTCGGTTTACATGTCATACCGATTGATGAATATCTGTTGGCTGCTTTACCGAATATGCCGGAATGTTCTGGGATCGCACTTGGGGTGGATCGTCTGTTGATGATTGCCACCAATCAGATGAAGCTTGAGAAAGTCATTACTTTCCCGGCAGATATTTCCTGATCCTCCTCCTGATCTAATCAGCCTGTTATCTGAGCAGGCTGATTAAGCCAGATATTTTCGAAAACCGATACTGTAAGCATCAAAACTCAGATTTTGATAAAAAGCATGTGCAGTTAAACGTTCCTCACGATTGCCGCTATTTACTTGTATCAATTTTAAATCACGTTGTTTAGCTAACTCTTCAATCGTTGCAATGAAGCTTTTCCCTACACCTTGCCCGCGATGAGCCTGATTAACTACAAAAGCCTGAATTCGCAAATATCCACCATCAAATTCCCAGGTGTATTCCTGAATTAAACCTGCATAGCCTATGACCTGTTATTCATGTTCAACGACCAGCGTCAAATCATTCGCATCCTGATGAATGCGTTGCCAGCGCTGCTGAATATTTTCTACTGTGGTGGGATAGCCAAGTTGTGTAGTAAGTGCATGGATTGCATACAAATCCTGTTCAAGTTGCAAAGGACGAATCAGGAAATTCATAAGTTTTTATCCAGACAGAAGCGGAAGAGAGATAACCTGATTTTAGGCGGAAGGTGAGGTCAATGAATTCTAATAATTTTGAATATGAATATAAGTGCGCAGAATAAAAGTATTTTAGATATCAAAATATACAAAGAAGAAAGCTCCCGAAGGAGCTTTCTTAAATTAAGGCAGTATGGCGTTCTTTCAGCTCGGCCAAGGCATGGATACGACGTTCAATCAGCATCTCGCCAATATCAGGACCTTGAATATCTGCGGGTAAATCCTGAGCCTTGATGCCACGAACCACTTGCATGGCTTCCCGCACATATTGCGCTTGTGGATAGGCACGGTCTTCCAGACCTAAACGGCCACGAGAATCACATTCACAGGCTTGCACAAAAGCTTCTACACGTTCCGGGCGACGTAATACATCCAGACGCTGCAATAACCGCCATAAAGTACCTGGTTTCAGATTAAGTGCCTGATGGCATTTTAAATGTTCTTTACAGACTGCAATTGCCAGTTGTTTGGTATAAGTTGGTACTTTGAAACGCTCGCATAATTCAGTTACGGGCTGTACACCACGCTCTTCGTGCATGATATGACGTGGCAATTCCTCGGCAGGCGTTAAGGCTTTGCCTAAGTCATGCACCAGAACAGCAAAACGTACATCCAAATCATAGTTCTGGCGACAAGCCTGTTGTAGCGACATCATGGTGTGAATACCACAGTCAATTTCCGGATGATATTCCGGACGTTGCGGGACGCCGAACAGGGCATCAATTTCTGGGAACAGTACTTTTAATGCACCACAGCTGCGTAATACTTCAAAATAAATATCCGCATGTGATTCCATCAGGGCACGGGATGTTTCTTTCCAGACCCGTTCAGGTGTTAGCGTATTTAATTCCCCTGATTCAGTGAGTTGACGCATCAAATCGAGTGTTTCTGTGGCAACATGGAAGCCCATTGCATGATAACGCGCAGCAAAGCGCGCTACACGTAATACGCGGAGTGGATCTTCAATAAAAGCATCAGAAA
The DNA here is from genome assembly GCF_001866125.1 of Acinetobacter sp. LCT-H3. NCBI lineage: Bacteria > Pseudomonadati > Pseudomonadota > Gammaproteobacteria > Moraxellales > Moraxellaceae > Acinetobacter > Acinetobacter sp. LCT-H3. The sequence goes on from NZ_MODX01000005.1 coordinate 125,348, forward strand.
CATGACGTAAAACGCGGTCAGCAAGATCCTGTTGACCATTATAGGGATCATGCACATGACCGGCTTCATCCATGGCCATGGCATTGATGGTCAGGTCGCGACGGATCAAGTCCTGTTCAAGCGTGACGCTGGTATCGGTATGGAATTCAAAACCATGATAACCAGTGCCGGATTTACGTTCGGTACGTGCTAATGCATATTCTTCTTTTGTTTCAGGATGCAAAAATACAGGAAAATCCTTCCCAACCGGTTGATAGCCCAGATTGAGCATTTGATTGGGGCTTGCACCCACTACTACATAATCTTTTTCGTGATAGGGGTGTCCGAGCAAATGATCTCGAACTGCGCCGCCTACTAAATAAACTTGCATGAAAAAACCTCTATTCTTAGAAGCATCATGCTACAGAATAGAGGTTTTCTCAAGTCAAGAAACTCGGCGTTCGCCGCGTTTGCTTACAGGGCGTCTTGTTCCGCTTGTTGGATTTCTGCAACAGTCAAAGCAGTCATATTCACGACGCGGCGTGTAGTCGCTGTCGGCGTTAAAATATGAACTGGTTTCGCTGCACCCAGCAGAATCGGGCCAATGGTCACATTGTTACCAGAAGTTGCTTTTAACAGGTTAAACGAAATGTTAGCTGCATCCAGGTTTGGCATGATCAACAGGTTCGCAGCACCTTTGAAGCGTGAGTTCGGATAAGCAAACTGGCGGATATTTTCATCCAGTGCCGCATCACCATGCATTTCACCTTCAACTTCCAGTTCAGGCGCAATCTCAGACAGAATGTCGTAGACCTTACGCATTTTCTGTGCACTGGCATCGTTCTGGTCAGAACCGAAGCTAGAGTGAGACAATAGCGCAATACGTGGTGTCATACCGAAACGACGTACTTCTTCAGCAGCAAGAATGGTCATCTCAGCAAGCTGTTCAGCAGTTGGATTACGGTTGATATAGGTATCTGCAATAAACAGGTTACGCTCTTCAAGCATTAAGGCATTCAAAGTAAAGAAGGTATTGTGACCGTCTTTTTTACCAATGATATTGCTGACGAAGTCCAAGTGGATGTCGTAGCTTGAGTACGTACCACATAACATACCGTCTGCAAGGCCGTGTTTGACAAGCATAGATGCGATAAGTGTTGAGCGACGACGAGCTTCACGTTGTGCGTATTCTGGTGTTACCCCTTTACGCTGCATAATGCTGTAGTAGTCATCGGCAAATTTCTCGTAGTCTGGGTTCTTTTCTTGGTCAACGATGGTGATGTTCACCCCGTTTTCTAAGCGTAAGCCCAATTTTTTGATATTTGCTTCAATTACTGCTGTACGGCCCACCAAAATTGGCTTCGCCATGCCTTCATCCACTGCAATTTGTACAGCACGAAGTACACGAAGATCTTCACCTTCCGCATATGCAATACGCTTAGGATCTGATTTTGCTTGAGCAAAAATCGGTTTCATCATAAATGCTGAGTTATAAACAAACTCAGACAAACGTTGATGATACACAGAGAAGTCTTGAATTGGACGTGTTGCTACGCCAGAATCCATCGCTGCTCTAGCAACTGCTGGCGCAATCTCTAAAATCAAACGTTGATCCAGTGGGCGAGGAATTAAGTAATCACGACCAAATGATGCTGATTTTTCACCATAAGATGCAGCATCTGCTTCGACATGTGCCATACGCGCAATCGCGTGTACACAAGCAATCTTCATTTCTTCGTTAATGGTGGTTGCACCAACGTCGAGTGCGCCACGGAAGATGTATGGGAAGCAAAGAGCGTTATTCACCTGGTTCGGATAGTCTGAACGGCCAGTTGCCATGATCACGTCTGAACGTGCTTCATGGGCATGTTCTGGCAAAATTTCCGGATCCGGGTTAGCCAAGGCAAAGATGATTGGATCTTTGGCCATTTTCTTGACCATGTCTTGAGTCAGAATGCCTGCAGCAGACAGACCCAAGAACATATCTGCGCCGTCCATTACGTCAGCAAGCTGAGTACCTTCGATGTCTTGTACATACGCTTTTTTCGATTCATCTAAGCCTTCACGTTTTGTAGTCAATAAACCACGTGAGTCAGCAACGATGATATTCTCTTTCTTCGCGCCTAGTGCACAAAGAAGGTTCAAGCAAGACAATGCAGCAGCGCCTGCACCAGATGCTACGATCTTGATTTCTTCAATTTTTTTACCATTGATAATTAAAGCATTGAGTAATGCTGAACCTACAATGATTGATGTACCGTGTTGGTCATCGTGGAACACCGGAATGTTCATGCGTTCACGAAGTTTCTGTTCAATATAGAAACATTCTGGTGCTTTAATATCTTCGAGGTTAATACCACCAAAAGTCGGTTCTAATGCTGCAACGATGTCGACAATTTTGTCTGGATCATTTTCTGCGATTTCGATATCGAATACGTCGACGCCAGCAAATTTCTTGAATAGGACGCCTTTACCTTCCATAACCGGTTTAGATGCTAAAGGACCAATGTTACCCAGGCCAAGAACCGCTGTACCATTACTTACTACCGCAACCAGGTTACCACGTGCTGTATACAGCGCTGCTTTAGATGGGTCTTTTTCAATTTCCAAACACGGCGCTGCAACACCTGGAGAGTAAGCTAGTGCTAAATCATGTTGGTTAACGAGTTGTTTGCTTGGGGTGACGCTGATTTTGCCGGGGGTAGGAAATTCGTGGTAGTACAGTGCCTGTTGTTTTAAAGATTGTTCGTCCATTAGTCTCTCGATGTATCAATAATTACCCAATTGCAGGTAACATAACCGCGGAATACAGGAGAATATATCACTAGTTGTGCGCTTAGCCCAGCCAAACGCACCCGTTTTTTGAAGAAATAATTGGTCTTAGGTCTGGATTTATACTTGATAGGTATAAGTCTCAGGTGTCATATTTTGTTCAAGAAATTCGGTCGCTTGCTGTTCAGGAAGCGGCTTGGAAAACAGATAACCCTGTGCAATATCACAACCGAGTTGACGCAGGAAATCTAGCTGCTGCTCTGTCTCAATACCTTCAGCCACTACTTTCATTCCCATGGCTTTGCCCATTGCAACCATTGCACTGACAATAGCATCCTGTTTGGCTTCACCAATTTTGGATACAAAACTGCGGTCAATCTTTAAAATATCGATTGGGAACTCTGCTAGATAAGACAGGGACGAATAGCCCGTACCAAAGTCATCCAGGGAAATGTTGATGTCACGTTCCTTGATCTGATTCAGCACATTCATTACGGTTTCAGAATTTTCTACCAATGAAGATTCGGTAATTTCCAGTTCTAGATTCGAACCAGAAATACAGCTCAGTTTGATCGCTTCATCCAGATCATCCAGTAACTGGCCGCGGCGGAGTTGCTGCGCCACAATATTCACCGAAACACAGATATTATGGAAACCCTGGTCATTCCATTTACGGATTTGCTTTGCCGTTTGCTGTATCACCAGTTGACCGATTTCCGAAATCATACTGGTCTGCTCTGCCAGTGGAATAAACATCCCCGGTGGAATAATGCCTTTCTCCGGATGATTCCAGCGGATTAAGGCTTCAAAACCGTAGATCTTCTGGTCATTAAGATTGATCTTCGGCTGATAATAGACGATCAGTTCACCATTCTGGATGGCTTTACGCAGATCGCGTTCAATGAAAATTCCTTGTTCCAGCAGGGCAGTATTTTCACTTGAATAAAAGTGAATGGTATTACCACCGAGATTCTTGGCTTCACTCAGTGCCTGTTCGGCACAGTTATTGAGATAGTCCAGTTGACGGCCATGATCAGGGTAGAAAGCTACCCCCATTGAAAGCGTAATTTCATAGTCCTGACCAAAGATATTGAATGGCTGACTAAAGGCTTTCGCAATATGCTCACAATGTTCCTGCACAGAAGGGCGAATATGCGAGATTTCATATAGAATGGCAAAGTCATCACCATTCAAATGCGCAACAAACATGGCTTCAGCATTGGTCAAGCGTAAGCGCTGTGCCACCTGACGTAATAACTCATCACCACCGTTGTTGCTCAGATATTCATTCAGCGGACGGAAACGGTCGATATTGATTCGAATCACCGCCATCTGCTTGATGGAATCTTTTTGTGTCACCAGGTACTGGTGCAGCTGATAGTTATAATAGAAACGATTTGGTAAGTCGGTCAGGGTGTCATAATTTTCCAGATAAGACAGACGCTGTTCCTGAAGCTTACGTTCAGTCAGGTCCGACACAATCCCGATATAGTGGGTGATACGGCCTTCATCATCCATAATGGCATTGATATGCAACCATAGTGGCATCTCTTTGCCGGACAAGAATTTTTCATTAAGTTCGCCATCAAAAGAACCAATCTTCATGACCTGTTTGATGATATTGGCATGTACACTGCGCTGCTGAGATTTGGTATTTACCGTAATATCAAACAGGTGCTTGCCCAGAATTTGCTGACGTTCAAAACCAGAAAGTTGCTCGAAAAAAGGATTAACTTCGATATAGCTCAGCTCTTGATTAAGTATAAAGATACCTTCAGCCGCTTGCTCTAATACGCTGGCTGCAAGTTTTAATCCTTCCTGAGAATTACGTTCCTGCTGAATGTCACGGCGAATACCGACCATGCGTACAGGTTTATTGGTTTTTGGATCACGGCTGATGACACGCCCGATATCATGAACCCAGCCCCATACCCCTTGGGTATTCTGGATGCGGTAGGTGGCTTCATAGCGTTCTACCTGACCGCGTAAATGCTGTTTCATCATATCTTTGAAATGATGAAGATCATCCGGATGGATCAGATGATGCAGTTGTGCCTGATGCTGACCAGAACTGCGCTGGATTTTTTCTTGTGTATGTGTAGTCAGGGTAATAGTTCGATCTTTAATGTTCCAGTCCCAAGGGCGGATGCCTGCAATTTCATGCGCAAGTTCCAGATTCTGATGCTGGTCCTGTAAGGCAAGATTAATCTGCTCGATATCATAAGTACGTTCCCGCACTTTTTGTTCTAGCAGCTGATTATTGAGCTGTAACTGAAGTTCGATATCTTTGGATTTATTTACTTCAGTTTGTAACTGTTTACACAGTTCATCAGTCCAGGTAACTTGCTGTTCAGCATTTGTCACCAACAGATTATTCTCCGCATATAGACGTGAAGTACGTTGATGAATACGGTAAGTACTATTGGCACACAGTAAAATGACAATGACAGAAAAGTTTAGTGCCAGACTGAAAAACGGATTAAGTGAAGAGGATTCCGTGATCTGCAGAAAGAAGAATGGGACCAGGGACGGCAAGAATATCAGGCAGAAATAACTCAGTTTTTGCGTGAGATAGGTGAGACCAAAAGCTTGAGTCACCATAATCAGCAAGCCAGTCAGGGTCAGTGCTTCAATCAGTTCAAAAGATGGATTTACACGCGGCAAATGAACATACAGGGTAAAAATCCCGGTTGAAATACAGATACCTACCAGTAGACACTGGATTTGTAGCCAGCGGTGAGCAGTTTCCAGTTTAAACTCATTCGGTTTAAAGTAGACGGTACTAATCAGCCAGCACATGCAGACCACCATCTCAGTAAGAATAAACCAGAGATTCAGGTAATTGTCTGCCGGATGATAATGTAACTGGTAAATACAGAAGATATAAAGACATACCAGCAGGATACTAATTAAAAAGTATCGACTGTGACGAATCGTATTCACGATTTGTGCACTGTTTAGCTGCTGCTGAATATAATCATCCTGATTATGAATCATGATTAAGATGCCTTTAATCTACGTAAGGGTGGTACTGCATTGTTTTTATTAAGCCCCTTAAATAAGTAACTTTTATCATTTAATAGGTCATTCATTTTTATCTTATTAAGACTAAAGTGCCAATATATAAAAATCAATCAAAAGCCCCACAAATTTTTACAAATGCGATAAAGTAAAATTGATCATTGAGAGAAATTAAAATTTGTAGTTCAAAATAGATAAAGCTACGACAGGCGCAGTTTCGGTACGCAGAACACGTTCACCAATACACCAGTTCACAAATCCCTGAGTATTGGCAGCAGAGATTTCAGCCTCACTGAGTCCACCCTCTGGGCCAATGAGTAATGCCAAGTCTGGCGTTGCATTGTAAAGAACATCCACTTCATCTTTGTTTGGAGCCAACACGAGCTTGGTTTGAGGAAGTTCACTTTGCAACCAGTTTTCTAGTGACATCGGAGGGAGAATTTTTGGAATAATATTCAAACCACATTGTTCGCAGGCTGCCGTAGCAATAGCTTGCCAGTGATCGAGCTTTTTTTGGTCACGATCGTACTTGAGGCGCATTTCGCAGCGCTCAGAGGTTAAAAGCTGAATTTCTGAGACACCAAGTTCAACCGCTTTTTGAATGGCATAATCCATACGGTCGCCTTTACTCATGACCTGACCCAATAAAGCTTTGAATTTTGGCATGCGGTTGCTTGGGTTAAAGCTATTGACCTGTACAGTAGCTGACTTTTTGGCAACTTCTACAAGTTCAACTTCATATTCACCACCTTGTCCATTGAACAGGGTAGCTTTTTCACCGACTTGAGCACGTAATACCTTCACCCAATGATGAAAAACGGTTTCAGTTAACTCAACCGTGGAATCAACATTTAAGTCTGCTTCAATAAAAAAACGTGGCATTTAAGGGTTACTCTCAAGTGGAACAAAACAAGACGGTATTTTTTTTACGCCCCCCTCTGTATTTCTCTCAAAGGGATAAATTAAGGAGGTAAAATACCGCCTCAAAACTTATGCAAGACCTAAGTCTTTTACAAGTTGACGTGTAGGGTCAGTGGTGTTCATGGTGTAGAAGTGCAGGCTTGGTGCACCGCCAGCAATCAGGCGTTCGCAAAGTTTAACGATCACTTCATGACCAAATGCTTTGATGGATGCAGTATCGTCACCATAAGTTGCCAATTGTTTACGAATCCAGCGTGGAATCTCTGCACCTGTACCATCGGCAAAGCGGATTAAATTGCTGGCATTGGTAATTGGCATAATGCCCGGTGCAACAGGAATATTCACCCCTTCTTTTTGGATACGTTCTACAAAGTAGAAGTACGCATCTGGATTAAAGAAGAACTGTGTAAGTGCAGCATTGGCACCAGCACGGGCTTTTTCGCAGAAACGTTTGATATCAGCGTCAAAGTTGTCTGCTTGTGGATGCATTTCAGGGTAGGCTGCCACTTCAATATGGAAATGATCACCTGAATGTTCACGGATAAAACGAACCAAATCTTGAGCGTATGGTAATTCACCTAAACCGACTTGACCTGATGGTAAATCACCACGCAGTGCCACAATACGGTTGATACCCTGAGATTTATATAAATCCAGTAATTCTGCGATACGTTCTTTGCTATCACCAATACATGAAAGGTGAGGGGCAACTGGCGTCCCTTTACCATTGAAATCAGCCAATGTGGACAAGGTGCGTTCACGGGTTGAACCACCGGCACCATAAGTCACAGAGAAGAATTCTGGGTTTAACAATTGTAGTTCTTGATGAACTACTTTAAGTTTTTCCGCACCAGCATCAGTTTTGGTTGGGAAGAACTCAAAAGAAATAGGAATCTGTTTAGACATGTTTAAATCCTTTTTATAAATACTTTTTATTCACCCTCTCCCTGACCTCTCCCAAAGGGAGAGGAGTATTCATTACTGAATAACACAGGGTTTTGAATCAAATTATTTACATGTCATAAATAAAACCTGAGATGTAAATGACTTGAGAGTTTCACCCTCTCCCTATGGGAGAGGGATGGGGTGAGGGCTAATTAATATTTATAAGCGTCAGACTTAAACGGACCTTCAACAGCTACACCAAGGTAATCCGCTTGTTCTTGCGTTAACTGCGTTAACACACCACCAAAGCCTGCAACCATGGCTGCCGCAACTTCTTCATCTAATTTCTTAGGAAGAAGTTCAACGCGAATCGCTGCTTGTTTTTGATCTTCAGGTAGATCAGCAAATTTCTCAGCGAATAAATGCATTTGACCCAAGACTTGGTTAGCAAATGAACCGTCCATCACACGTGAAGGGTGACCTGTTGCATTACCAAGGTTCACCAGACGACCTTCAGAAAGAAGGATCAGGTAATCATTTTCGTTTTCTGAACGATACACTTGGTGTACTTGTGGCTTAACTTCAACCCACTTGTAACCACGTAAGTAGTTGGTGTCGATTTCAGTGTCGAAGTGACCGATGTTACATACCACAGCACCTGCTTTTAATGTATCAAGCATTGCAGCATCACATACGTGGTAGTTACCCGTCGTTGTTACGATCAAGTCAGTGTTTAAAAGAAGGTCAGCATTTACATCTTCTTTCTTACCTGTTTGCACGCCATTTTTGTATGGAGATACAACTTCGTAACCGTCCATACATGCTTGCATTGCACAGATTGGGTCGATTTCAGAAACACGTACAATCATGCCTTCTTGACGAAGCGATTGTGCAGAACCTTTACCTACGTCACCGTAACCAATGACAAGCGCACGACGACCAGATAACAACATATCTGTTGCACGTTTGATGGCATCGTTCAGTGAGTGACGGCAACCGTATTTGTTATCATTCTTAGATTTAGTTACTGAATCATTTACATTGATTGCAGGCACTTTAAGTGAACCGTCTTTCCACATTTCAAGCAGACGTTGAACACCAGTTGTTGTTTCTTCAGTAATACCGTGGATTTTCGCTAATACTTCTGGGTATTTTTCATGAACAAGTGCAGTTAAGTCACCGCCATCGTCCAGAATCATATTGGCATCCCAAGGTGTGCCGTTTACATTGATTTGTTGTTCAAGACACCACATGTATTCTTCTTCAGTTTCGCCTTTCCAGGCAAATACTGGAACACCAGACGCAGCAATGGCAGCAGCAGCGTGGTCTTGAGTTGAGAAGATGTTACAAGATGTCCAACGAACTTCAGCACCCAGTTCTACCAAAGTTTCGATAAGAACAGCTGTTTGGATTGTCATGTGGATACAACCCAAAATTTTAGCGCCAGCAAGTGGTTTAGCAGCAGAGTAACGCTTACGCAGACCCATTAGGGCTGGCATTTCAGCTTCTGCAAGTTTGATTTCTTTACGGCCGTAGTCAGCCAGTGAAATATCGGCAACTTTATAATCTGTAAATGAAGCATTAACCGCGTTCATCACGATCTCCTTATAAAAAACAATAATTGATCATTCAGTTCGCGGATGCCGTTGTTGGTCTGTCTAGAAAAAGATGGACCGATCGTCGAGCCTGGCGCTTTTACATTTCGTACCTGTAAAACGTCGCAGCATCCCTCGACTAGCGGGGTATTGTACTTGGAAATTAATTTGGTTCCAATCCGAAATTGTTTAATATCTGACTAATAAGAAAATTTTGAGATTAAACTATGACGGACAATGAAAAGTATTCAATTAAAGAATGGGTTGAAATTAAAGATAACTATAGGCATAGCAATTTAATTATTGGAAATGGTGCTAGTATTACTTTGCACTCTAAATTTGGGTTTAGCTCATTAAAAGCAGAAGCTGAGAAATTAAAACTTTTCAGTGAAGATATATCTAAACTTTTTGTTGAATTTGATACATGTGATTTTGAGCTAATCTTGAGATTAGTTTGGCATGCAAAGTTGGTAAATAAACATTTGGGAATAGTAGATCCGAAAATTGATTCAGCATATGAGAATATCAAACAAGCACTGATCGAAGTTGTTAAAGAGGTTCATTGTGAACATGCTCAAATAGTTAAGCAATTACCTATTCTTTATAAGTTTACCAAGCAATTTTCTACTATCGTTTCACTTAATTATGATCTTATTTTACATTGGATAAGAATGTATGGAAATGAAAAAAATAATGATGGTCATGTATTTAAAGATGGATTTAAGAATGAAGGGATTATATTTGATCGATGGGATTATTTGAAAACGCCATATTACAGAAGACCTTATGAAAAGGAAATTACTAGAACCTTTTATCAGCATGGTAATCTAACGTTATTTCGCTATGCAAATAAAGTTGAACGTAAAGTGAAAAGAAAGGATCAATCGGATCTATTAGAAATAATCGAAAAAAATTGGGTTGACGATAATATTCCTATTTTTGTTGCTGAAGGGACTAGTGTAAAAAAAATGGATGCAATCAGAGATAGTAATTATTTGAGTAAAGTCTTTTATGAAATTCTTCCTGAGTTTTTAGATGATGGTAAAAATCTAGTCATTTATGGTTGGGGGTTAGGAGAGCAAGAGCACCATTTAGTTAAACAAATCTTTAAAAACAAAGCTGATGGTAAAGTAGCAATTTCAGTTTTTAAAAATGATCAAGACTATTGTTATAGAGTAAAACAGCTAATAAATAAACTTAACTCAAAGATAGAAATAGAGTTTTTAACAGTGAAAGTTCAGGCTGTTGGAAGAGCCTGTAAATAATTTTGT